>NZ_JAFCTX010000031.1:0-53959 GCF_049896245.1 Cypionkella sp. TWP1-2-1b2
CTGTCGGCCATCGGATCAGAATGGCAGCGGCTTGCCTGCACCCACATAGGTGCCAGCTTTCACATCCGCATACTGAACCGGTGCCTTATCTGTGCCAAAGCCGTTCTTGGTCAGGATGGCAGCCCAAGCCTTCTGGCCGTTCTCCAGCGCTTCCTTGCCGGTGATTTGGCCGGTGATCGCGCGGTTGATCTCGTTGCCCAATGCCTGTTCCATCTCGAACATGCCGGGGATACGCGGGCTGCACCAAGCGTGATCCAGGCTTTCGGACCAGACCTTCATCGGCTGCGACACTTCACGCAGTTTTTCGTTGGCCAGAACCGAACGATAGCCCGGCGCCACGCCATTTGCATTGGCTTCGTTCATCGCCATGATGGAACTGGTCGTCAGGAAGGCCAGCATCAGGAAGGCGCCCTCTGGGTTTTGCGCGGTCGCTGTGACGCAAGACGTTGAACCCGCGATATTCGGCGGAGCCCAGACGCCACCCGCAATACGTGGTTCATAAATGGTGGTGAAATCACCAACAATCTTGGACTGGTCGGGACGCATGGCTTGTGTGCCGGAATCCTGCCAGGAGATGTTGGTGGCAACCTGACCGCCCAGCCATGCTGCTCGGTTTTCACCCCAGCTTGCGCCCGAAACACCTTCAATAGCGTTTTTGGACAGTTGCAGCAGGATATCCATGCCCTTCATCGAGGCATCAGAGGTCAACAGCGGCTGGAAGTTGTCGTCGAACAGCTGCATCCCGGCTTGGGCCGCAATATGCTCCCATGTGTAGGTCGCCCAAAAGCCGCGTGCACCCAGCATCCCGATGCCTGCCACGCCGCCACCCAGCTTGTTCGCCTCACCGGAAATGCGGATCAGTTCGTCATAGGTTGGGATCGACAAGGCTCGATCCACCGGGCCGCCCAGAACCTTTTCCATAACCGAGTTGCGGACGTGAACCATCTGGATGTCGCAGTCGAACGGGATACCGACCAGTTTGCCACCGAAGTAACCGTAGTTCAGGCGATAGGTGTCATAGAAATCGTCCAGCGGCAGGTTCCATTTGGCGGCATAGTCGTCCAAGGGGGCAAGAAAGCCCGGACCAGCAAAATCGCCCAACCAAGCCGAGAAGAACTGAAGCGCGTCGAACGAGGCATTGCCAGAGATGAACTCGGCAATCGCCTTGTCGTAGAAGCTGTCATCCGGGATCGGGACCAACTCGACCTTGATGCCCGACAGTTCCTCAAATGGCTTAAGACCTGCGGCGGCGGAATCGGCATCGGCTGCACCAATGGCAAAACGGACGGTCTTTCCGGCCTGTTCGCTACGAACCTTTTCCCAGTCGACCGTGCGAATCCAGTCCTTCTTGGGGTCCCACAACGGATCATCGGTCATATTATACAGCTTGCGATAGTCCTCACGGACATAGCCCGCGACGGAGATCTTGTCGAGAATCGACTGGATGTCGGGCAAGTCAGAACTGGCCAGTGCAGGCAGCGCAAAGCCAGCAGGCACGGTAGCCAAGCCGAACGCCGCGCCGTTGCGCAAAAACGACCGGCGGGAAAGCCCTCTTGTAGATGTGTTCATTCCATACTCCTCCCAAATTGTGATCTGCACTAAGCCTTAATTGCGTGACAGCTCCCCAGTCGCACACGTTCCTGCCATGCTTCAGGGTCTAAAATGCCACGTTGTGAACTTTCACTCCACATTCATGTAGTGTGTGCAGAAAACACGACCTGTCAATCCAGTTTTTCTGACGAACTTGGACGTGCTCTAGTTGAACTTATGATTGACAAAATTGCAAATGTACACTTATCTTGTGGCAGCTGCAAATAGGAGAACCGCAATGCCCACGAATGTAGCCCTGACGGGCTTGGCCAAAGACTTGGCAGCGCGCGCTGAAACAGGCAAGCCCGTGCGGATCGGTCTTGTTGGGGCCGGCGAGATGGGCACTGACATTGTCAGCCGCGTCGCCCACATGCGCGGCATTGAAATAGGTGCCATCAGTGAACTGAACCCGCAGGCGGCCGGGCGCTCGGTGACAATTGCCTACGGCGACCCTGACCGCGCCGTTGCGACCGAGACAACGGACGCGCTGAACGCAGCCATCGAGCAGGGCCGCATCGCCACAACTCAAAAAGTCGAAACGCTGCTGGAATCTGGCCTGATTGATGTGGTGATTGACGCCACGGGCATTCCCTCGGTCGGTGCAGAGATCGGCCTTGCGGCCATGGAACGCGGCAAGCATTTGGTGATGATGAATGTCGAAGCCGATGTGACGATTGGTGCCTATCTTCGATCAGAGGCAGAGCGTCTTGGCGTAATCTATTCGCTCGGCGCGGGAGACGAGCCATCATCCTGCATGGAGCTGATCGAGTTTGTCAGCGCCATGGGCCACCGCATCATCAGTGCGGGCAAAGGCAAGAACAATCCGCTTAACTTTGACGCCACCCCAGACACATACACCGAGGAAGCCGTCCGCCGTCACATGAACCCGCGCATGTTGGTCGAATTTGTGGACGGCTCCAAAACCATGGTGGAAATGGCTGCGATAGCCAATGCAACCGGCCTGATCCCTGACCGCCCCGGCATGCATGGACCGGCCTGTTCGCGTGATGAGCTGAACAAAGTGCTGATCCCGACCTCGGCAGGTGGTGTCCTGTCATCCAGCGAAGGACGCGTGGATTACTCCATCGGCAAGGGCGTCGCCCCTGGCGTTTTTGTAGTGGCCGAGATGGACCATCCGCGTATCCGGGAACGCATGGAAGACCTCAAAATGGGGGAAGGTCCGTACTTCACGTTCTTCCGCCCCTATCATTTGACCTCTCTCGAAGTGCCACTTACCTGCGCTCGCGTGGTTCTGTATGGCAAGGCCGACATGGTGCCGATGGCCCGTCCTGTTGCCGAGGTTTGTGCTCTGGCCAAGAAAGACATGGCAGTGGGCGAAACGCTCGATCAGATCGGGGAATATTGCTACCGCGCCTGGATCATGACCGCCGCCGAAGCCCGAACGGCTGGGGCCATTCCTTGCGGGCTTTTGACCGGAGCCAAAGTGACCGCACCGATCAAGAAGGGCGATCTGATTACGCGCTCCAACGCTGCCGTGCCGGCCAACAGCAAGATCGCCGTCCTGCGGGCGCGGCAAGACGCGATGCTGGGGTTGTAAAGATGGCTGAACCAGCACTCTCCCCGGATAATCGCCCATTCGCCATTCGCCAGTACTCGCCCGCCCAACTGCGTGAGGCTCTAAAGCGGATGTACCTGATCCGCCGCTTTGAAGAAGGCGCTGAGGACAGCTACACCCGTGGTCTGATCCACGGCACCATGCACCTGTCCATCGGCCAAGAGGGCAGTGCCATGGCAACCTGCATGGAACTGACCGACGCTGACAAGATCACCTCGACGCACCGTGGCCACGGCCATTGCATCGCCAAAGGTGCCGATGTGGGCCGGATGTTCGCGGAATTCTTCGGCAAGGAAACCGGCTACTGTCACGGGCGAGGCGGCTCTATGCATATCGCTGACATAAAGACCGGTAACCTTGGGGCCAACGGCATTGTCGGCGGCGGGCTGCCCATCGCTGTTGGGGCTGCCTTGTCGGCAAAGCGGTTGGGCAAGTCCGACGTGACGGTTTGTTTCTTCGGGGACGGTGCCAACAACGAAGGCGCGTTCCACGAGGCGCTGAACATCGCCAGCGTCTGGAAGCTTCCTGTGATTTTTGTATGTGAAAACAATGGCTACGGCATGTCCACTTCCACTGCCCGATCCACTGCCGTCAAGTTCATATCAGAGCGTGCGGCCGCTTACTCCATGCCCGGCGTCACGGTAGACGGCAACGATTTCTCCGCCGTCTCAGAAGCGTTGCACCACGCCATTGTCCGTGCCCGGGCGGGCGAAGGGCCAAGTCTAGTCGAAAACCTGACCTACCGCTGGCGCGGCCATTCCAAATCCGACCGTAATCGCTACCGAACGAAGAGCGAAATTGAAGAATGGATGGCAAAAGACCCGATTGCCCGCTTCCGGGCCGAGTTGATTGCGCATGGCGTTCTGGATGACGCTGCCGCTGATGCCGTTGCCGCAGAAGCCGTGGCCGACGTGCAAAAGGGCATCGAATTCGCAAAATCCGGCCCTTCGCCGCAACTGTCCGAAGTCACCCGCTACGTCTACGCAGAGGCTTGAACATGAATGTTGTAACCAATCCTGTGACAGCGGGCGGAACCGATCAACGTATACTGTCCTATGCCGAGGCAATCCGCGAAGCCATGGCCATCGCCATGCAAGCCGACCCAACCGTGATTCTGATGGGTGAAGATATCGGCGTCTATGGCGGTGCCTTTCAGGTAACATTGGATTTAATCGACCGTTTTGGCCCAGACCGCGTAATGGACACGCCAATTTCCGAACTGGGCGGCGCAGGCGTCGCAGTGGGTGCTGCGCTGACCGGCCTGAAGCCGATTTTTGAGTTTCAGTTTTCCGATTTCGCTATGCTTGCGATGGAGCAGATCGTCAACCAAGCCGCGAAATTGCGCTATATGCTGGGCGGTGAGGCCTCGGTTCCCGTGGTGTTTCGGATGCCGTCAGGCTCTGGCACGGGTGCCGCTGCTCAACACAGTCAAAGCATCGAGGCGTGGTTTGGCCATGTCCCCGGGCTAAAGGTGCTGCAGCCCTCCACACCGGAAGACGCCAAGGGGATGCTGCTGGCCGCCTTGGCCGACCCGGATCCAGTGATGATTTTCGAACACAAGTTGCTGTACAAGATGAAGGGTCATGTGCCCGAAGGAAGTTATCTGACACCGATCGGCAAAGCCCTAGTGCGCCGCACCGGGACGGATCTGACCATCGTTGCAGGCTCCATCATGCTGCACCGCGCACTGGAGGCCGCCGATAAACTTGCCGCCGAAGGCATGAATGTCGAGGTGATCGACCTGCGTTCGATCCGTCCTATCGACCGCGAGACCATCCTGACGTCGGTGCGCAAGACAGGTAAACTTCTGGTAGTCTACGAAGGCGTCAAAGCCTATGGCGTCGGGGCCGAAATCAGCGCGATGGTCGCGGAAAGCGATGCCTTCGATTATCTTGACGCGCCGATCCTGCGCCTTGGGGCAGCAGATGCTCCAGTGCCGTACAACCCGGATCTGGAACGCGCCTCGGTGCCACAGGTTAACACGATCGAGGCTGCCGCCCGGCGCCTTGTGCGCCGCGAGGTTTAGATCCATGCCGCTCGAAGTTATTCTGCCTAAGGTGGATATGGACATGTCCCACGGCACGCTGTCCACCTGGCACGTGTCAGAGGGTGAGCTGGTCCAAAAGGGGGCACCCTTGTTCGATATTGAAACCGATAAAGCCGCGATGGAGGTCGAAGCCTCCGAGACGGGCTATTTGCGCCGAATCGCGGCACAGCCGGGCGACAAGGTGGCTGTGGGCACAACGATCGCTTGGCTGTACGCAGAGGGTGAGGCATTTGATCTGCAAATGGCGACTGGGCCCGAAGCGCCTGCGTCACAGAGTCCGGCCTCAGCGGTTGCACCGCAACCGATTGAAGTGATTTTGCCCAAGGTTGACATGGACATGACCCATGGCACGCTTGCGGTCTGGCATGTAGCAGAGGGCGAACTTGTCAAACAGGGCGCCCCGCTATTCGACATCGAGACGGACAAGGCCGCCATGGAAGTGGAAGCGCCTGCGACAGGTCTGCTGCATCACATAACGGCCAAACCCGGCGACAAAGTCGCTGTAGGTGCCATCGTGGCATGGATTTATCCCGAAGGCATGGCTGTCAGCCTGCCTCCCACGCCCGTTGAGGCCGCAGCAAAACCTGTTCCTGTCGAAGCGGTTCTTCCGGTTCAGTCTGCCGACGTGGCGCAACCCATCTCAACCTTGGCAAAACGTGCAACACCTGCCGCACGCAAGGCGGCAAGAGACGCTGGGCTGACCCTGTCAGAGGTCACCGGTACTGGCCCGCTTGGTCGGGTTCAACACGACGACGTGACGGATCTTTTGGTGCAACGCACAGCACATGTTGCCGCTGAATCAGCATCCGCACCTGGCTGGATACGCGAGTCGGGCTCCCTGAACATTTCGCGCCGCAAGGGTGACGGCAAATCCGTGATCCTGTTGCATGGCTTCACCGCCGACAGCCAGTCCTGGGCCCCGTTCGAGAAGGCCCTCGGCCCTACGCGCCCCTTGGTGCGAATTGACCTTCCTGGTCACGGCAAGTCCCCCAAACGGCATGTCCGCAGCTTTCAGGACCTGTCGCGTATGATAGTCGAGACTTTCGACGAAGCCACACGGGATTTGGAAGATGTTCACATCGTCGGCCATTCGCTTGGCGCGGCCTTGGCGCTGGCGCTGGCCGACATCCGGGGGCGGCGCATCGCCAGTCTGACGCTGATCGCCCCTGCCGGTCTTGGCCCGGAAATTGACGCAGCAGCCCTGAACGGCATTGTCCGCGCCAGTCGCGTCGAAAGTTTGGCTCCTTGGTTGCGAAAGCTGACGGCGACTCCGGAGGGCATCAGCGATGATTATGCGCGTGCCGCGATGCGCTCGCGTGAGGATGCGTCTTTGCGCGCGTGCCAGGCGGACATGGCCTCAGCCCTGTTTCCGGACGGCGTACAAGCCTTTGACCTGCGCGCAGCTCTTTCGCGCATTGACCTGCCCACACAGATTCTGTGGGGCCGCAGCGACCATATTGTGCCATCCGCGCATGGCATCTTGGCAGATGGTGAATTCGCGCTTCATCTTCTGACAGGCGCAGGGCATATTCCCCAAATCGAATGCCCGGACCGGGTTGCGCGGATCGCCCAGCGGCTGATCAACGCTGCCGAGGTTCTTGGCTGATCACAAGGCTGGAACCTGTCATGCAACCTGCAACTCATAGCTTCGGCATTCAAAGCGAGGCTGACAGGCTTCGGGCACGTGCCATCTGGCTGTATCACGTCGAGGGTTCGACGCAGAACGATATCGCAACCCAGCTTGGCATCAGCCGCGTAATGGTCGTCCGCCTTCTGGCCGATGCGCGCCGCAGAAACGAAGTTCGTATCACGATTGCAGCTCCGCTGACCGAGACTTTGCTGATTGAGCGGGATGTCGAAACGCGGTTTGGCATAAACCGGGTCATCGTAGCGCCTTTTTCAGACGCCGAGGCTGATCCCGTCAAAGTCATCGCCGCCGCCGCAGGCTACTTCATATCGTGCGAGATGAAGGCTGGCATGACAGTCGGTGTGGGCTGGGGCCGAACCTTGTTCAACACTCTGCCCTTCATCACAGGTGCCACACTGGACGACTTTCGCGTTGTATCGCTTTTGGGCGGTATCGCTGCTGCACGCCGCTTCAACCCCGCTGAATTCGCCTGGCAGTTTGCCGAACTGTTTCAGGGCGAGGGCTTTTTGATCCCCGCGCCCGCCGTCGTCGACAGCGCGGAGACCAAGCACGCACTTCTGGAGCGGTGCGGGCTTTCGGCGATATTCGAGATGGCTGACAAACTAGACATGGCGCTCCTCTCTTGTGGCGGCATCAGCTCGCTGACCACCAGTTACCGGACGGGCTACCTCTCTGAAGCAGACCGCCGCTCTCTCGTCGAGGCGGGGGCAATTGGCGACGTCTTGTATAACTTCATCGATGCAAACGGTGATCTGGTGAACCATGAAGTGAACAGCCGCGTGATCTCGGTCAATCTCGCACGCCTACGGCGCACACCAGAGCGCGTACTGATCTCGGGTGGAAAAGACAAATTAGTCGCATTGCGTGCAACCATTAAGACCATAGTTCCCACGACACTGATTACTGATGAACAAACCGCATTGGCGCTGATTTCTGAATGATACGCATTATAATCTCTGCAATGCATTGTCTGTCTAGGTGTATAGTCCCGATGTCAAGTAGCACGGCTCTTCATAGAAGAGTTCCGGCCTTGCCTGCCATTCCTTCCAGATGAACTGTGCTGGTGTGAGTCCCTTGAGGGTCTTGAGTCGTCGGGCGTGGTTGTAGGTATCTATGAACAAATCAAGGTGTCGGCGCAGTTATTCGTGGTCGTCATAATGGTAGCGTTTGACGGTGGCTTCCTTGATTGTCCGGTTCATGCGCTCGACCTGGCCGCCATTCGGGAAAACAGTCCGCCGGACTGTTTTCTGATCCTCATGGCTCCACGGATGGTTGGGTTTGGTCAGGCGGTGCTCGATTTCGTTGGCAGTGCAGATCATGTCGAAGCGGCTGAGGCGCGAGATCACGGTGTTTCGGTTTCTCGGCTGTTCAGCGAATTGGATGCCATTATCCGTTGCCCGGCAGGCGGTTGCCTTCAAACGCCGAGAGGGGGTCAGGATGATGTTGATCTTGTAGGGAACCGCCTCCAGGACGGCCTCAAGAAAGATCACGGCCGTGGGTCTGTCGGCCTGTTCATAGAGCCGGACGATGGCAAGTTTTGATGTGCCCCTCTCGGCGATTGCTGCGCAATCACCTGCCGGGCAACGGATCAATGGCTACGAACATGTAGAGCTTGCCTTCGCCAGACCTGACCTCGGCAATACCCCCTCTCGTGGTTTGCGGGCAAACCACTGCCGGGCGGCGGATGTGAAAGAAGCCGATAGGGTAGGCTTTGAACTTCTTCCTTGCGGGTGCCTCGCCGTCCATGTCGGCCAGACGGGATATGCCGTGACGCTGCAGGCAACGGTGCAGGCAACGGTGCAGGGAGGATCGCGTCAGACCCGGAATCGTCGGCTGCAGGGCATAAAGGCAGTCGTCGAGCGGCAACAGGCTGTGCCGACGGAAGGCGACGATCATCGCCTCGTGCTCAATGCTGAGAACCGTGGAGTGGGGTGCCGCAGGGCCCAGCGGCTGATCGGAAACCGTGGTCCGTTTGCGCCATTTCTGAACCGTCGTCGGGCTGATCGCAAAGTGCCGAGCAAGCGCCCTTACGCTCTCTTCACTCCGCTGTATCGCTCGACGGACCGCCGCTGTCGTGGTGGCGCTGCCGTGAAGAACCTGTCCCATAGTGCCTCCATCTCTGAGACTTCAATCGTAACACCTCTCAGCGGGACTATACATCTAGAACGCATTGAACTCATGCGCTTGCGATTGCCCCGGATGACGGCAGACATTCGCAGCGCTTTGTCACCTTATGTTGAGGGGAGCGGGTCGGGCGTCGCCGCCGAGGCTGCGGCTGCCGTCGAAATTGGCTGATAGTTTGCGTCTGTGAGTTGCTTGCCCTGAGTGTCGACACTGACGCGCACCTCTCGCCAAGCGAAATGAATATGATGCCGACTTTGCCACCCGGTGTTTTGCGCAGATTGAGGGGTCCGGCAACTTTGGTTTTCTGGAAAGCCAAGCCGCGCGTTTCGCGCGGCTGGTCTATGTCTCGTATTGGTTGAAATGCCATCATCAAGCGATTTTCATCTGCGCGCTGCTGAACAGCCAGCCGATGGGATTCTACGCCCCCGCTCAACTTGTCCGCGATGCGCGCGATCATGGCGTCGACGTGCGCCCAGTCTCGGTGAACAATTCATTCTGGGATCGAACCATTGAACCGAGACATGGCGTCGCGCTGGCGTTACGGCTCGGCTTTCGCCAGATCAAGGAGATGCAGTGTAGATCTCATCTTCGCGCGGCAATGGGTATTCCGACGCAGAAAGCCTATGGCGGCTGGCCGAGGCGGATGCCTTCGCTTCTTTGGGCCTGAACCGCCGTAGCGCTCTTTGGGATGCCAAAGCCCTTGCAGCACCAACGCCATTGCCACTGTTCGGGGCCGATGGTGATCTTGCACCTGATCGCCGAGTGCATTGAAGATATGTCGCCGCTTCTGTCGACTCTTGGTCGCCCGGTCATGATTGACGCAAATGATGGTCGTGCAGATGAGGCAAAGCGGCCTCTTGGCGGCAGTGTCAGATCGAACCGTCACCCGAGAGCGGACTAAGTTGTTATTTCCGAGCCGGAATTTTGATTGAGATAAGGAACGTTTTGGATAGAAAGCAGCCATTTGCAGAACAGATGCATCGACGCGGTCATTGGCGCCGGTAGTCGCTCCATTGGATCGGACCTATATCCAATATTTGCTGATCCCAATAATATGCCTTATGCACCCGTTTCATGGCCTATATACCTGCATACCAATCATAGCCGATCTGGTCTTCCCAGAAACCGCCTTTGCCAAGACCCGTCGCAGCGAGGGTGGCTGTGGCTTCAATCCGCATGATGTATTTCGCCTGCTTGTAGCCCAGTTGCCGCTCGACCCGCAGGCGCAGCGGCGCGCCATGGCCGACCGACAGCGGTTGGTCGTTCATGGTATGGGCGAGGATGGTTTGGGGATGGAAAGCATCAACAAGATCAATGCTTTCGTAATAGGCATCGCCGCCGAAATCATCCGCACAATGCAGCACCAGATAACGCGCGGCGGGCAGCAGCGAGACGTGCGACAGCAGCGCGCTGAGCGGCACGCCGGTCCATTTGCCAATCGCGCTCCAACCCTCAACACAGTCGTGGCGGGTGATCTGGGTGCGGGCGGGCATGGCTTTCAGCGCTACCAGCGTGAAGCTTTTCGGGGCGCTGACAAGGCCATCGACCTGCAACTGCCAGTTGGCGAAATTGGTTTCCATATGGCGTTGGTAGTCTGATGACTTGGGCATGGTGTTGCCGTTGGTGCGGAAATCAGGCGACATATCGGCTTCGGTAAACTCTGGCGCTAAAGCGTTGCGCCCGATCAGGCGGTGGGTCTGGTATGCCAGTTTCTCGCCGCTACCCAGCACAAGATCGCGAAAGCTTGGGCTCAACACAAGGCCTGCGGTGGTGCCGATGATTGTGGAAAAGCCAAGTCCGGTCAGCACGGATCTGCGGGTCAGAAGGGCCATCAGTTTTTCTCCTTTGGCAAGCGGTAGCGGCCTGTAATCATCGAGCGGACCTCGTTGATTGGCCCCGCCAGCACCACCATCAGCAGATGCACCACGATGAACCCCACAATCCCCATCGCGAAGATGAAGTGCAAAGATCGGGCAGATTGCCGGCCCCCGAAAAGATCAAGCAGCCATGGCATAGATGCGTTCAAGCCGGGCGACATGGTAAAACCTGTCAAAATCATGCCGGGTATCAGGACGATCAGCACCGACAGATACGCGAATTTCTGCAAGATATTGTAGCGTAGCGCCGCCACTCCGGTTGGGAATTGCAATTTGGCATGGTGCTTGATGTCGGACCAGATATGCGCAGGGCGGACTTCTTCGGCGGTCGGCAACAGGTCGCGTTGCAAATGACGGTTGACCACGCTGCGGAGCAGATAGGCGGCAAGGCCCACGGCGAACACCCAAGCAAATGTCAGATGCCAGCGCCGCGCCAGTGCCAGATTATAACTTTGCGGCAGCGTCGCCCAAGAGGGGAAGGCGCGGTTGCGCACCATGCCGTCGCTGTCGGTCCAACGGCCCAGAACGCCGGTGGTGTCGACTGTGACAGTGCCCACGCGCACAAAGCCGGTGCTGGCCTCGGTCGCGCCGATTTGCAGCCAAGCATAATCGGGGTTGGCACCATAAGCGCCCCAATACAGCCGGGGATGTGCATTGAAGATCATCAGCCCACTCATAAGCATGATCACGATGGTTATGGCATTGGTCCAGTGCCAAAGCCGCGTCGACAGGCGATGCCGATCAACCATATCGCCGCCCTGAACTGCGGTTTGGGCAGGCATAGCCATGGGTTCGGTGACGCTCATCTGCTATCCTGATCAAGTAAGAGGGTGCGTTAATGAGAAAAAATGGTGGGCACCGAGGTATCCCCGGTGCCCAGAGCAGATCACATCTTGGGATGCATTGCATCCATCAGCATCATGTCGGGATGCTCTTTGCAGGTCTTGACCACAGCGGCCATCTCATCTTCAGGGCTCATCGCCATGGCGTCACCCGAAGCCATCGCATCACCCGATGCCATTGCATCACCGGATGCCATCGCATCACCGGATGCCATCGCGTCGCCTGCCATTTTTGCGTCTTTCATCGTCGCCATCATGCCATCAGAATCCATCGCCGAGAAGGCGCTGCACGCCATATCCTTGGCCATAGTTTCGGCAAATGCCGGAGCGGTGAATGCGGTTGAGAGTGCCAGTGCAATCAGAAAACGGTTCATCGGAAGTCTCCAATTTGATGCGGACATCGCCAGTATTGGCAGCAGGCCCGACAGGTTAGAACCGATCCGTCAGCGACCGATTGAAATTAGGGTGCCCCAGTGCGCGTAAAATAGAAAATGCCACTTACCTATGCTTTCAATGCCCATAGGCTGTCAAGCAGCGCCGTCCATGCTTTGCGTGCATGAAACCCATGCGAGTAAAGCTCTTTATGTGGCGCGGGATTTGCACAATGATAGAGCGATGAAAAACCCTGCCCCCCTTGCTTTGCGCCTTGCTGCGTGCCGCACGCTTCCCGGCGCTTGGCTGGAAAGCTACGATGCGCTGATTGCGCGGCTGCGGGCGTCGGATGCCATGGCGGGTGCGCCGCATGTGGGGACGGTTGCGCCTGACTTTGCGCTGCCGGATGCCAGTGGCCGCTTGCGCAGGTTGAGTGATCTTCTGGCCGACGGACCCGTGGTGTTAAGTTTCAATCGCGGCAGTTGGTGCCCGTATTGTGAGGAAGAAATCGGCGCTTGGGCCGAGAATCGCGATGCACTGGTCGCAGCAGGCGGGCGGTTGATTATCGTGACGCCGGAAACTGGTGGGCGATTGGCGGGTTTGGCGCAGATTGCGGGCGATAGGGTGGTGGTTTTGTGCGACCCTGATCTGGGTGTCGCGTTGCGATATGGCTTGGCGTTTCCGGTGGGGCCTGTGGTGTTGCAAGAGTTCCGCGCGGATGGCTTTGATCTGGCCGAGGCTTACAGCACCGCCAATGGTTTGTTGCCCTCGCCCGCCACGTTTCTGCTAGATCGCGCCCGGCAGGTGCATTTCGCTTTTGTCGATCCCGACTTTCATCACCGGGCAGAACCTGCTGCCGTGCTGTGCGCATTGTCCAGCCTGACCAGACCCGCCTGATCGGCTGTCTCCGACGCACTTTCCTGCCAATCGCGCGCCCGCGCCGCACGCATGAACGCATCGGCTGCACGTCCGCGGCGGCGACCTGCCACGGCAGCCAGAAGGATGTTTTGGCATAACTCGCAATCGCTTAAGCTGACAGCCGCGGTGCCCGAAGCGGATATGCCCGCAGGCACGATCGCATGCCCAAGCCCCAAAGCCACCAGTCGCAGAGTTTGACTTTGGCTTTCAACCCGATGCCGAAAGCTGGGTGTCAGGCCAATCGCCGTGGTAGCAGCACGCCACAAAGCCGCGCCTTCGTCGCCACCGTCGATCCAAGCATCCGCCGCCACTTCTGCCATGCAAAGCGGCGGGCCATTGGCAAGCCGATGACCTACACAGATCGCCATTTCGTAGCGTTGCACAAATAGCGGCCAAGTCTCTAGCCGTTCACGCGCTTGCTCTGGCTGGGCTATGATCAGCAAATCAATACCGCCTTTCAATGCGGTATCGAGCAACTGATCAGACGTGCCGCTGCGCAGATCTATCGCCAACGCAGGCAATGTGGTGACCAAAGTGGCCAATATCTGGTCCAGCACCGGCAAATTTAGCCCATGCGCCACCCCGATGACCAGCGGAGCAACCTCTGCCCGCCCAATGCTGCTGGCAAGCGAAGTTGCTGCCTCTGCTGCCTCATAGGTTTGCTCAAGATGCGGCAGCACCATGCGGCCCAGTTCGGTCAGATGGGTCAGCGCACGTTCGCTGTTGAACAACGCCCCACCGAATTCGTCCTCCAGCTTCTGAATCGCGCGGGTCAGCAATGGTTGGGTCACGTTGCATTGATCCGCCGCACGGGTGAAATTCAGCGTCCGCGTCACCGCCAGAAAGTATTTGATCTGGTGCATTTCCATTGGATTTACGGACTACCTGAGTGCGTTGAGCTGTTTCAGTGTCAAATAACCCACGGCATCTTTTATGCCTTGTGCCGTGGGTCTGATGTTTTAACGGTTAACTGGTTAAAACTTAGTTCATCACCAAAACCGGCTTGGTCTTATAATCATCTGGGAACAACTGCTTCAAATCGGCGACTTTCGGCAGATCATTCGCCACGATATAGGGATAGGTCGGGTTCAGCGTCAGGAAATCCTGATGATAATCCTCGGCTGCGAAAAATTTGGCCTGCGGTTCAATCGTGGTGACAATAGCACCGTTGAACACTTTGGCTGCGCCAAGCTGGGTGATGTAGGCCTTGGCGATTTTGGATTGAGCCGCATTGGTCGGGAAAATCGCCGAGCGGTATTGCGTGCCGTGATCGGGGCCTTGGTAGTTCAGCGTGGTTGGGTCTGTTACCACCGAGAAGAAGATGTGCAGAAGTTGGCCGTAGGTGACTTTCGCCGGATCATAAACGATTTTAACCGCCTCGGCATGGCCGGTGGTGCCGGTGCTGACCATATCATAGCTGGGGCTTGCATCTTGACCGCCGGTATAGCCAGAGGTGGCGCTGATCACGCCATCGACATGCTGAAACACGCCTTGGACGCCCCAAAAGCAGCCGCCCGCAAAGATCGCGGTTTCGGTGCCTGCGGTCGCGGCCTCGTCAAGGTTGGGGGCCGGAATTGCAATGCCTTCGCCCGCAAAGCTGGCGGTGATCGGCAGCAGCATCGTGCCACCCATCAGAGCGGTCAGCGCCAGCACCGCGCGCAAAGCCGGGCGGCGGGTTGGTTTTGGGATGTTGTTCAGGGTCTTGGTCATGGTGTTTCCTTTCAGTGATCGTATGGAAAATGGCGGATTATAGGGTGGCGGTTACGGAGAGGCCTTGTCACGCTCGGCAATCAACTGCCGGATCGCTTGTTCAGACTGATCGTAGCTGCCTTCGCCAAAGTGGTGGAAGCGCACTTGGCCGTCGGCATCTATAAGATATTGCGCGGGCCAGTAGCGGTTGTTGAACTGCCGCCAGATCGTGAAATCATTGTCCAGAGCAACAGGGAAAGTGATGCCCAGATCGGCGACGGCGTTTTTAACATTGTCACGATCTTTCTCGTAGGCAAATTCAGGTGAATGCACGCCGATCACCACAAAGCCCTGATCTGCGTATTTTGCCGCCCAATCTTTCACATAGGGCAAGGTGTGCAGGCAGTTGATACAACCGAAGGTCCAGAAATTGACCAGCACGACCTTGCCTTTCAGTTGCGCCATGCTGAGCGGTTCCGAGTTCAGCCATTGCACAGCGCCTTTCAGGTTTGGCGTGGTAGGCTCGACAGGCAGGGTCAGCTTGATCTTCTGGGCCTTGATCTGGATGATATCGGTTTCCATCATGCCATCGGTCGCAGCAGCGGGGGCGCTTTGCAACAGCGCGTTGTCGGGGGCTGGCAAGGCCTGCGGATCGGTCATGCTATTCAGCAAGCGCTGTTCCAGATTGGCTGTGCTGGCATAAGACGCCTGCGCCAGAAATTTGGTGTCAACGCCCAGCCCAATCGCCACCGCAGCCAGGATGACTGCGACGCCAAAGCCGCGACGCAGCCATACTGTAACGGGAAGCGAGCGTTTCATCGTCTGAAACACCCGACCACCAACCAGCAGCGCCAAGGCGAGCGATGTTGCCGCGCCCAAAGCATAGGCCAGCAGCAACAGGCTGGTGGCAAGGTTCGCGCCGTTGATTGCCGCCCCAGTCAGGATCAAACCCAGCATCGGTCCGGCGCAGGGGGCCCAAAGCAGGCCCGTCGCCACGCCCAGCAACAGCGAGGCCACAACGACCGATCCGCCCGCGCGGCGGTTGCGGTCGGCATTGTCGGACAGCCGCGCGCCAAGCGCGACCACGGGCCGGGTCAGCTTGTCGGCCACCGCCGGAAACAGCAGGATCATCCCGAAGCCCGCCATCACCGCCAAAGCGATGCTGCGGCCATATTGGTTCGCAGTTACCGCCCAATCGCCGCCCACTGCCGCCAATGACGCGACGGCGGCGAAGGTTGCGGCCATGCCTGTCAGCATCGGCAGGGTGCTTTTGACAAACGGCTGTCCCGCGCGGGCGAACACGAACGGCAACACGGGCAGGATGCAGGGGCTGGCGATGGTCAGCATACCGCCGACAAAGGCAAGAAGAAGCAGAAGCATGATGCGTTCCTTCTCGTTGCGGGGTTCAAGTGGCGTGGAACGTCAGGGCGACGCCATCCATGCAGTAGCGCAGGCCGGTTGGTTGCGGGCCATCATTGAACACATGGCCCAGATGGCCGCCGCAGCGGCTGCAATGCACTTCGGTACGGGTGCCAAACCCCGAGGTGTCCTCGGACGTGCCAACAGCACCTTTCAGCGGTTGCCAAAAGCTGGGCCAGCCGGTGCCGCTGTCAAACTTGGTGTCCGAGGAATACAGCGGCAAATCGCAACCAGCACAGGCAAAGCTGCCCTTGCGGTGTTCTTCCAGCAGCGGGCTGCTAAAGGCGCGTTCGGTGCCCTGCTCGCGCAGCACCTGATATTGCGCGGGCGTCAGCATGGCGCGCCATTCGGCGTCGGTATGGGTCACAGCAAAACTTTCGCCTGCCTGCGCGGCCCGCCCAAACATCCCAAAACGGGCGGCAGCGGTGCCGAGGATAAGGCTGGTCAGAACGGAACGGCGCGAGGGGTGCATTGGTATTCTCCTGAAAGTTAAGGGCGATTGCGCAACGGCGCGCTTGCTGGATCATTCATTGGCTCTCGGCAGTCCATTCGCGCAAAATTCGGCGCTGTTACGCGGCTCACGCTTTGGTGTTCAAAGAAAATCGGGGGTGTTCAAACATTGTGCGCTGATAGCGTAATGCAGAATAATCGCCTATCGCTTGTAACGAACCGCCTCTGTGCCGCGAAAGGACAAGGGAATGCAGCTGACCGAAGACCCTTTGGCCACGCTGCTGAAGGCGGCGAATGCAGATGACAGACAAGCCTACGCCCGGTTTCTGCACGCCGTCACACCGATTGTCCGGGGAATTGTGCGGGCGCGCAGCCGCACGCTTCCCCCCGACCAACACGAGGATATTGTGCAGGACGTTTTGCTTGGCATCCATCTGAAGCGCCACACTTGGGATGCAGCCCATCCGCTGCGGCCATGGCTGTATGCGATCACCCGCTACAAAATCATTGACGCTTACCGCAAGCGCGGCGCGGCAGTGCATTTGCCCATCGAAGATTACAGCGACGTGCTGCCTGCCGAGGATATAGCCAGCCCGCTGACCGCGCGCGATGATCGGGCGGAAGTCGATCACCTGCTCGGCCAGCTTGACCCGCGCTCGGCAGAGGTGGTGCGGGCTTTGGCGCTGCGCGATGAGACACAAGCCGATGTCAGCGCGCGCTTGCAGATCAGCCCGGCCAATCTGCGCGTCACTTTTCACCGCGCGATGAAGCGGATGGCCGCATTGGGCCGCAGGGATCAGCCATGATGCAGACCGATGATCTGATCGCCCGCCTATCCACCGAAGCCGTGCAGACAGTCCTTCGCCCCGCCCGGCTTGGCATTATGATGGCCTTGTCGATCCTTATTCCCGTTGCGCTGTTTCTGTTGGTGCTTGGCGCCCGTCATGGCTTGCTGCTTGCATGGTCTAACCCCGTTGTGCCGTTCAAAACCCTGCTGCCGCTGATCACTTGCGGCTTGTCTCTACTGCTGGTGCTGCGCCTGATCAGACCCGAGGCGCGGACCGGGGCTACAGTGTGGTTCTATGCTGTGCCCCTGCTGGCGGCGCTTGCGCTGTGGATCGGGGCCTTCGCCCTTCGCGAGCCCTCCGCCCGCTTTGCCGAGGTGGGAACGTTTTCGCTGGAAGAATGCTTAGGCTCGATCTTGCTGTTGTCGATCGTTCCGGTGGTGGTGATGCTGCGACTGGTGCAACAAGGTGCCGCCAGCGCGCCAACCCTGTCAGGTGCCCTTGTCGGACTAACCGCCGCGAGTGGTGTCACCATCGGGTATTCGCTGTTCTGCACCCGCGACAATCCGCTGTTTTTCGTGACGTGGTATGGCACCGCCATTCTGATTGTCACTCTGATCAGCGCGTTGCTAGGGCGTCGGATGCTGCGTTGGTAGTCCGGCAATCTGACCCCTAAGATCGGCAAGCTCTGCCTCCAGCGCCGCAATCTTGGCATCGCGGTCGGCAAGTAGGCGCGCCACATCCACGGCCTCAAAGCGCTGCGGGATATGCTGTGGGCAGTTGACATCCCACGCCGTGACCGTGAACAAGATAACCTGTTCGGGCCGGGCTTTGTAGCCTGCGGGCATCAGACTTGCGACCAGATCGCCGTCGCCCTCAATAACCTGCGCGGTGCCCCAAATCTTGATGCGGCGACGCTGGGCGTAGTCGATCAGGAACAGCTGGGCCTTGGGATTTTCCGCCAGATTGCCCGTTGTGATATACTGACGGTTGCCGCTGAAATCGACAAAGCCCAAGGTCTGACTGTCGATTACCCGCAGAAACCCCGGTGGGCCACCGCGATGCTGCATATAGGGCTGGCCGTCACCGCTGGCAGTGGCCAGAAACACGCTGGTCTGCGCGGCGATTAAGCCGCGCAACGCATCGCTGATTTCGGTCTGCCAACCGCCCGCAGCTTCCTGCTCCGCATAGGCCCGCCGAGAGCCTTTGCGGGTCTGCGCTGCCTTAACTGCGCCCGAGAATGCAACATCGCTCGAATAACCCATCTGCTGACCTTTCAAAGCCCAAGCGCGCTGAGGCCGGGATGATCATCCGGCCTGCGCCCCAGCGGCCAGTGAAATTTGCGCGCGGCCTCACGGATCGCCAGATCATTGATGCTGGCGTGACGTTGCTGCATCAAACCATCCGCATCGAACTGCCAGTTTTCATTGCCATAACTGCGAAACCACTGCCCCGCCGCATCGTGCCATTCATAGGCAAAGCGCACCGCGATCCTGTTGCCCAAAGTGCCCCAAATCTCTTTGATCAGGCGGTAATCCAGCTCGCGCTCCCATTTGGCGGTCAGAAACGCCACAATCTCGGCGCGGCCTGTCAGAAACTCGGCACGATTGCGCCAGTGGCTGTCCTCGGTATAGGCCAAAGCAACCCGGGCGGGGTCGCGCGAATTCCAGGCATCCTCCGCCATGCGGGCCTTTTGCGCGGCGGTTTCCAAGGTGAAGGGCGGAAGGGGCGGGCGTGACATCGGTTTGCTCCGGGTGATGTGCCGCCCACATTTGGGCAGCACCATATTGCAAGGATCAGGCGGCGAGAGCTTTGGCTTGGGAGAAGTCGATCACGGTCTGTGCGACCTCGCTGATGTAATTCGTCCAAGTGTTCAGCGCGACATGAAGCACGATTTCAACCACTTGCGCGTCGTCATACCTTGCCAGCTTCACCGCGCGCAGATCGTCATCGCTGACATGGCCGCGTGCTTTGGTCACAAGTGCTGCGAAATGCACCGCCGCATCGGCTTTGGGATCGTTGGAATGGCCCATCCGGTTAGCAAGGATTTCTGACTCATCCACCTTGGCGAGGATCTTGCCAAGATAGCTGTGCGCCGACAGGCAATAGCTGCAGCCATTGATTTCGGCCACCGCCAGCGCGATGCGTTCGCGGGTGGCTGCGGGCAGGGTGCCTTTGCCCAAAGCCCCCGACAAACCAAGGTAGCCTTCTAGGGCTGCGGGGCTGTTTGAGACAACACGGAACAGGTTTGGCACGATACCAAGCTGCTTTTTCACCGCCTCCAACAAGGGCTGTGCTGCAATCGGAGCCTCGGCGATGTTGGCGGCTGTGGCGATACGGGTCATTTTACTCTCCGGGTTGATCGGGTCGTTGTGACCCGCTGTGATCAAACTAGTGCCTTTCACTCTCGCGGAATATCCGGCAAGAATAGCTTATATGCTTCCATTTAACGGAAGGAAACATCAAGGCCATGGATCGTTTAGACGCGATGAATGTGCTGTTGCAGGTGGTCGAACAGGGCAACCTTTCGGCGGCAGGCCGTAAATTGGGTGTGCCGCTGACCACGATCAGCCGCAAAATCTCGGATCTGGAAACCCATCTTGGCGCACGCCTGCTGCAACGCTCAAACCGCCATGTGACGCTGACCGAGGCGGGGCTGTCATACCTCGCCGCCTGCAAACGCATTTTGCGCGACGTGGCCGAGGCAGAGCTTGCGGCATCCGGCGCATTCACCACCGCTCGCGGCGAATTGACCCTGACAGCACCCGTGGTGTTTGGCCGACTGCACGTTCTGCCCGTCGTCACCGCGTTCTTGCAGGCCTACCCTGAGATTGACATCAGGCTGACGCTGGCAGACCGCCTATTGCATCTGCAGGATGATCACGTCGATGTTGCGGTGCGTATTGGCGCGCTGCCCGACAGCCGTTTAAGGGCGGCGCGGCTGGGTGAGGTGCGGCGGGTGGTTTGCGCCAGCCCACAGTATTTTGCAGCGAATGGTCTGCCGCTTGCACCAGCAGAGATATCCCGTCACCACTGCATCACCTTCATCGGCCTTGATCACACAGATCGCTGGAACTTTCAGACGAATGGCGTCGAAACCACCATACCGATCCGCTCGCGTCTGGCCGTCAACTCCGCAGAAGCGGCTATTGACGCGGCCGTGTCGGGTGTGGGGCTGACCCGCGTGCTGTCCTATCAGATTGCAGCCGCCTGCGGTGCCGGACACTTGACGACGGTGTTGGAAGCTTACGAGCCGCCGTCTGTGCCCATCAGTCTGGTTTTTGATGGCCAAGGCGCTTTGCCGCTGAAACTACGGGCTTTTCTGGATTTCGCCAGCCCGCGCATCAGAGCGCGTATAGTGGCGCATACAGGCTGACGGTGATTTGGCAAAACGAGGCCTCGGCAGAGGGTGGGCAGATCCAACAATCCTATGAAGCATGTCATAGGTGATCATCGGAGCTCACTATCTGACCGATGCAGGCGACGCGAACTATCACAATGCAAACCTGTGGTCATACGCCGTATTTTCGCTGGATGTGTTCTGGTCGCAGCGCGCAATGCTTGGTCTAAACCATCAGCAAGCCAACAAGATGGTATACAACCCGTCGTTCACCGATCAATCACTTTATGGAACTTTCCACCTCGATATTGCCCACTGTGTACTTTTCAGGGGTAGGTGGGGCTCCCTAGAAGTAACGCCGATCAAGCCGAAATGATGAATTCGGTCATAATTCCCGACGCAAGATGGGCATGTGGTGGCAATGCAGCATCCAGCTGGCCGCTTCACCCGCATCGAGAGCGACAGTAACCATTGCCATTGGTGGCACAAACACGGTGCCACGCGGGGCACCGGTAAATCTTCCATGAGCGGTGTCGATTACCTAGGTGTTTGATCCCACGGTTTGATGGTGCGATCCTTTCTAGGGAATGGAAGGAAGCATTATGGGACAAGTTCGTCACGGGAGCGCCACGACCACGCACGCCGTCAGAGCAGCAATACAGCGATCGCAAGCTTCGCTGTCGCGGTTGAGCCGGGAGTTGGGCATCAACCCCAAGACGGTGGCGAAATGGCGGAAGCGGGTGACGGTCGAGGATATGAAGACCGGGCCTACGGAGCCGCGGTCGACGGTGCTGACAAAAGCGGAAGCGGCAATGATCGTCGCCTTCCGGTGCCACACGTTCCCACCCTTCGCCATGAGGCTTCGATGGTGCGTTCATCGGCCTTTCGGAACAGGGTTTTGAGTTTGGCGAAGGCCAATTCGATCGGGTTAAGGTTCGGGCTGTAGGGTGGCAGGAACAAAAGGTGCACGCCTGCGGTGCGGATCAACTGCCGGGCGGGCAGGTCTTTGTGGCTTCCGAGGTTGTCGGCGATGACCACGTCGCCGGGAGTGAGCGTCGGGACGAGACACTGGCCGAGCCAGGCGGTGAAAGCATCCCCGTTGATCGGCCCGTCCAGCACGAAGGGGGCAACGATGCCGTCATGGCGCAGCCCGGCCAGGAAGGTCAGGGTTTTCCAGTGACCATGAGGGACTTTGGCGGGCAGTCGCTTGCGCTTTGTGGCCCAGCTGCAGGTCTGCGTCATGTTGGTCTTGATCCAGGTCTCATCAATGAAGATCAGACACCTAGGGTCAAGCCGGTGCTGGTGCGCCCGCCAGCGCGCCCGGAACCGCGCCAGCTTCGGGCGCAGCTGCTCGCTGGCCATCAGGGTCTTTTTTTGACCGTCTGGCCTGCGCGCCTCACAAACCGCCAGACCGTGTCATGCGCAACACGCACGTCCCGTGCCGCCAGTTCTGCCATCAGCGCCCGCATTGTAAGGTCCGGCTTCTCGGCCAGACGGGCCAGCAGCCAGTCCCCGGGTTCACGCGCAAGCGCCGCCCGACGGACACCCGCGATCCTTTCCGGAGCCTGCCCCCGCCCTGCGCGCTGTCGCTGCCCGATCCGCACCGCCGAGGCGACCGAAACCCCGAACCGCTTCGCCGCGGCCCGGACCGTCTCCCCATCCTCCAGAGCCTCTGCAACCCGCATCCTGATATCCATGGACAGTGGCAACACCATGCTTCCCTCCATCATCTGGGGGAAGCAGTGAATCATGAAAGACCCCACATGGGAATCCACATTCCGATTCCATCAGATGCGGACATGCTCTCGTGTCTTTCGACAAGGATAGTGATGCGTTCTCCTCCTATGGACATTTGCTCGCAGAAAATGCACCGACGGCAATTTCTGTTGCGTTCGCCCACACTGCTGTCCTGAACCACTTTCTCGCCCGCGACAGCGGCCACTGTATCCAGATCGGCGATACCTCAACGGTGTTTTGGGCCGATGGCTCGGCAGTCGAGGCGAAGGTGTCTGAGCGGTTGTTCTTTGCCATGATGAGCGGGGGCGATGCGGCGGGCGAGGATCCGACAGCCGAAGACAAAATCGCCACCACGCAAATTACGCTCTGGCTGGAAATGATCCAGCAGGGCAACGCTTTGGGGCAAGTCGCGCCGAAGCTCGCAGACGGGGTTCGGATTCACATCCTCGGCCTCGCCCCCAATGCGGCGCGGTTGTCAGTACGGTTTCACTATGAAGATGATTCTTGCAAGCTGATGGCGAACTATCAGAACCACCTAAACAATCTGATGCTCGCCCCCCCCTCGTGACGGTTTTCCGCCGCTGTGGCAATATTTGCAGGAACTCGACGTGCTGTGCAAACACGAGAATGTTCCGCCCAACCTTGCGGGCGACTGGATGCGGGCCATTCTGGCCGGGCAGCCTTATCCGCTGACATTGCTGTTTACCACCCTGATGGGCCTTCACGGCGATGGTGATGTGAATGCCTGGCTTGCGGGGATTTTGAAATCTGTGCTGGGGTCTGTTGAGATTCATCGGGAATTGATGAGTGCTGCGCCCGCATAGATCATTGTCTTGAAGGATGCATCGGTCTTTTCCGACCGCATGGCGATGCGCTTGAACTCGTTGAGTTTGCAGAAGAAGTTCTCGATCAGATGGCGGCATTTATAGATGTTCAGGTCGATTTGCAGCGGGTTGCTGCGCCTTGGGTGCTGTGAGATGCAGATCAGCGCTCCGCGGGCATTCCTGTCTGCGATGATCCAGTTGCTGTCGAAAGCCTTGTCAGCCAAGATCGCATCGAAGCTGATCCCGTCGATCAGGGGGGCCACGCCGACTGTATCGAAGCGGTGTCCCGGCAGCAGGACGAAGCGCACCAAGTTTCCCAAGGCATCGGTCAGCGCGAGTATCTTGGTGGTCCAGCCGCCCTTTGACTTGCCTATCGCCTGACTTTGAGTCCCCTTTTGAGCCCTGTCCATGGCGGTGAACCTTGACGATGGTGCCGTCGATCATCGCCATTTCCATATCGGGTTCCTCGGACAAGGCATTGAAAATGCGCTCAAACACCCCAGCAAGGCCCCAGTCCCGGAACCGGCGGTAGACCGAGTTCCACTTGCCGAACTCAGCCGGAAGGTCACGCCACTGCGCCACGGTTCGCGCGATCCAGAACACCCCCTCCAGAAACAGTCGCGCATCACCCCCCGTCCGTCCAGGATCGGACTTCTTGCCCAGACAGTGCGGCTCGATCTTCAACCACTGGCGATCCGTGATGATGTGACGATCAATCGGCATCCAAACCTTCCCTTTGGGAAGTTTGAATCAGAAATCATGCCAAAGGGGAATCCTGGATCTCAACAAACCCTAGAACATGCAGGAGGATTGTCTTTATTTATCAGTATGTTATGCGAACAGCAGAAAAGGCACGTTTAAGAGCAGTTTTCAACCATTGAAATGGGTCTTGGGGCTATCAGTTCTAGGGCCAGAGAGGCACCTACAGACCCTCACTTGGCTACGCTGCGACCTAGTGGCCCCGCTCGCCACCAACTGCCCACAGCCCTCCCGAGGCACCCGCTGCTCGTCTATAACGACCGCTTGCGCATAGGCGGCACTCCAACAGTCGGCTTCCGCCCGATAGCTGCCCTTCCTCCATCAACGATCGCCGCCGCGAATTCTCTGTAAGCGTCCGGTCTGGCTGCTATCCGTTCCAGCGCCACGGAAGGAGGTCGTCGACCTTGGTGATCTTGTAGTCTGGGATGCGGGCGAGGGTGTCGGCGAGCCAGGCCGCTTGGGTCGACGGCGTTCAGTTTGGCCGTTTCGATCAGGGTGTAGGCGATGGCTGCCGCCTTGCCGCCTGCCTCGGAACCGACGAAGAGATAGTTCTTCCTTCCCAAGGCAACGGCGCGCATGCCGCGCTCGGCAGCGTTGTTGTCGAGCTCAAGTATGCCGTGATCGAGGTAAGGGCGCATGCGTTCCATGCGGGTGATGGCGTATCGGATTGCTCCGGCCAGCGGGGATTTACCCGAGATCGTAGTGAGTTGCATGGCGAGCCAGGCTTCGAGACTATCGAAGACCGGTGCGGCATGGGCGCGTCGTCGTTCTGCGCGGCGGTCTGGCGGGGAGCCTCTGGCCTCGTTCTCGACGGCATAGATCTGAGCGATCCGGCCGATGGCCTCTTCGGCGATGGGCGAGCCTTGCGACCGGTGGATGTCGACGAACTTGCGCCGGACATGGGCCATGCAGGCGACCTCACGGATTGCCCCAGTTCGATAGAGGTCCTCGAATCCGGCATAGCCGTCGGCATGCATCCAGCCGCGAAAGCGGGCGAGATGATCCTTGGGGTGCTGGCCCTTTCGGTCGCCGGAGAAGCGATACCAGGCGGCAGGGGGCGCAGTGCCGCCCCAAGGGCGTTCATCGCGGGCATAGGTCCTGAGGCGAGCTGTCTGGGTCTTGCCGGTGCCGGGAGCAAGCATGCTGATGGGCGTGTCATCGACAAAGATCGCCTCGGCCGACAGGACATGTCGCCCGATGGCATCGGCGAGCGGTTCCAGCAGGGCGGTGGTCTTGCCGACCCAGTCGGCCAGGGTCGAGCGATCAAGATCGAGCCCTTCGCGGTCGAAGATCTGGCTCTGGCGGTAAAGCGGCAAGTGATCGGCATATTTGCTGACCAGAACATGCGCCAGCAGGCCCGGCCCGGGGCGATCCCGCTCAATGGGGCGCGACGGCAGCGGAGACTGAACCAAGCGTTCGCAGCAGGCGCAGGTCAGCCGGGGCCGGACAATGCGGTTCACGATGAAGCGTCCGGGGACGTATTCCAGTTCTTCCGTCACATCCTCGCCAATCCGGCGCAGGCGGCCGCCGCAATCGGCACAGGCATCGGCACCGGGCGTCAGTTCCACCTCCATCCGGGGAATATGGTCCGGGATCGGACGGCGCTTCGGTTTGTCCTTCGCCTCGATGTCCGGCAGCTTCATTCGTGCGGTCATCGCGGTGGCCGCAATCTCACTGGTCTCCAAGGCCAGTTGCAGTTGCCCGGCCGTCTCGGATGACGCGCCAAACCGGTGCGCCCGGTGCTCGGCCAATTGATGCCGCAGCTTCTCGATCAGGATCGCCTGCGCCTTCACCTCGGCCAGAAGCCGCGCGGTGAAGCTGCGCAGCTCCTCGGGGTCTTCCGGCAAGGTCAGGGTTTGATCCAGCATGTGAGAAGTTTATCCACTGTATTCGTTGTGGGAATCATTGATTGCAAGACAGGCAGATTATCCCGCTGCCAAGGGGCGCCACGTCCGCTGTGGCGCCCGCCAGTCGATACCTTCCAGCAGCATCGCCAGTTGCGCAGGCGTCAGCGCCACCTTGCCCTCCTTCGCCGAGGGCCAGACGAACCGGCCTTTCTCGAGGCGCTTCATGAACATGCAAGCCCGCTGACCGTCCCACCAGATGATCTTTACCAGCTCACCCCGGCGGCCACGGAAGACGAACAGATGCCCGCCAAACGGGTCCTGCTTCAGCACGGCTTCGGCCTGCGCGGCCAAGGCCGCAAAGCCCTTTCGCATGTCGGTGATCCCCGCCGCGAGCCAGACCCGCGTGTTGGCCGGGACCGGGATCACGCCGTCAGCCCCCGGATCAACCGCGCCAGCGCCTCGGGATCATACCCGCCGCTGATCCGCATCCGGTGACCGCTCGCCAGTTCGATCTCGATTTGATTGTCGGCGGCAGGCATCGGTCGGGCCAGCGAGGCTTCCTTGACGATCTCCACCGGCAGAAAGTGCAAACCCGATTCCTCAGATCCAGCTCTAGGTCGATATTTGGGGTCGCGCAGCTATTTGAAGATCAGGTTCGCGTTTACCGTATAGCGAAGCGCAACCTGAGCCACGGAAACGCTCGGCGCCGTCGTCTGCAAGCAGATAGACCGCTTCTCCTCATCCGTCCAAAGCCGCCTCGTCCGCCGCGCCATGCCCGCACCTTAGTGTCCACTATCCTTGGTAAACACTATCCCGCACCATCAGCACGCGGCAGAGCAGTCAGACCGGACGCTTACGGCTTTTCGCGGTTTATGAGGAGGTTCAACGCGCGGCCTTGGGTGGAAACGTCAACGCCACGATTAAGGACAAGTTTTACGGTGCAGCCTCCACTACGCCGCAAAAGGTGTTTACGGAGTTGGGAAGCGGCGCTGCAAACTGTTTCTTCAAGCTGAAAAAGCTAAGTCCGGGCTGGGTGGTGAACCTTGAGAAACTTGTTCTGTCGGTGACGGACCTGATGACTCCGCAAGGCTACCCATTTCCAGCCGTCTGACCACTGCCGAACAGGCGTTGTTTGGCATCGGCTATCATCACCAGCGCAGCGAAGCCTTCCGCAAGCGTGACACCCAAACCGATCTTGTGGAGATGTCCGAATGACCGTCCTGAGCCAACGCCATGATTTTATGCTGATTTTTGACGTGACAAACGGCGACCCGAATGGCGACCCTGACTCCGGCAACATGCCGCGAATGGGCACGAAAACCGGGCATGGTCTGGTATCCGACGTCAGCCTAAAGCGCAAAATCCGCAACTATGTTGACCCCGCGCGCACCGGGCAGGATGGGCATCATATCTATGTGCAGGAAAGCTCAATCCTGAATGACCAGCACCGCAAGGCTTATGTGGCACTGCGACCGGGGTATACGAAGGCGGCCAAGGATGCCAAGCTAAACCCCAACAGCGACAAGGAAGCCAATGAACTCCGCGACTGGATGTGTGCCAATTTCTATGACCTGCGGACCTTTGGAGCGGTGATGTCCACCGGCGTGAATTGCGGTCAGGTCAAAGGCCCGGTGCAGATCACCTTTGCGACCTCGTTTGAGCCGATCATGCCCGCCGAAATATCCATCACCCGGATGGCTGCCACCAATGAGGCTGAGAAAAAGCAAAAGGCCGAGGATGATGACAGCGCGGACCGCAAGTAAAACCGCACGATGGGCCGCAAGCATATCGTGCCCTACGGCGTCTATATCGCTTACGGCTTCATTTCCGCCAAATTCGCGGAACGCACCGGGTTTTCCGAGGCCAATCTTGGCTTGCTGACAGAGGCGTTGTCGTCAATGTTCGAACACGACCACTCCGCCGCGCGGGGCCAAATGTCGACCCGCAAGCTGCTTCTCTTCCGCCATGACATCGCGCTTGGCAATGCCCCGACGTATCAGCTCTTTGACATCGTGAAAGTCGGTCGGGCGGTGGATGGCGAATTCCGCACCATTGATGATGCCCGGCTTGGCAACCTGCGTCCGGCGCGCAAGTTCAGCGATTACGCCATCCACATCGACCGCGCTTCGCTGCCTGCGGGTGTGGAGATTATCGAGGTTTTGTGATGGCCGACGCAGAGCCGATCCCGCTGTCGGCTCTGCAACACGCGACCTCTTGCATGCGTCAGGCCGCGTTGATCCATCTGGAGCGGCTTTGGGCCGACAATCGCTTCACCGCAGAGGGAGATGTGCTGCATGCCGTGGCTGACAAGGGCGGCAAGCGGCAGGCAAGGGGGGTGAGGCGGGTGATGGCGCTGGCAGTTTTCTCAACCCGGCCGGGGATTGCCGGGGTTTGTGACATGGTGGAGTTTGTCGCGGATGTGCCCTTCCCGGTGGAATACAAGCGCGGCAAACCCAAATTGCATCGCGCCGACGAGGTGCAGCTTTGCGCGCAAGCCCTGTGTCTAGAGGAAATGACCGGGCAAAAGGTGCTGGAAGGTGCGCTGTATTACGCCGAAACCCATCGCCGCGTTGCCGTTCCGTTTGATACTGATATTCGCGCCCTGACCGAGACGGTCGTGACCGATCTGCGCGGCGTGCTGGCCTCTGGCACCACACCGTCACCCACCCCACACAAAAGCCGCTGCCGGGCCTGTTCGCTGCTGGAACCTTGCCGACCTCAGCTTTACGCCCGCCCGGTGCTAGCATGGCGCAGCAAGATGTTGCGCGAGCCGTTGCAGGCAAGCCCCATGCCTGAAGAAAATTCATGAAAAAGCTGCTGAACACAGTCTATGTCACCACCGAAGGTGCCGCCCTGCGTAAGGACGGCGAAAATCTGGTGGCCGAGGTAGAGGGCGAAATCAAAGCCCGCGTGCCACTGCATATGCTGGCCTCGGTGGTCGTGTTCGGCCCAATCCTGCTGTCACCCGCCCTGATCGGGGCTTGCGCCGGTGCGGGCATCACCATCGCGTTGCTGGAACGGAACGGGCGCTTTGCAGCCCACATCGAAGGCCCGGTGACAGGCAATGTGCTGCTGCGCAGTGCCCAATACCGCGCCAGCGACACGCCTGAAGACATCATCCGGGCGCTGCTTTTGGGCAAGGTTGCCAACCAGCGTTCGGTCCTGATGCGGTCGTTGCGCGATTATGGCAGCGAATACCCGCCTGAAGCCCGTCTGGCGCTGACCCAGGATTGTGAACGCATGGAACAAATCCTGCGGAATATCGAACTCGCCCCTGCCCATGCTGATCGCCTGCGCGGGATGGAGGGCGAGGCTTCCGCGCTGTATTTCTCGGTGTTCGGTCATCTGATCCGCGCGCCCAAGGCCGCCTTTCGATGGACGGGCCGCTCGCGCCGCCCGCCGCTGGACCCGATGAACGTCCTATTGTCCTTCCTATACACCCTGCTTACCCATGATTGCCGCAGTGCCGCCGAGGCCGTAGGCCTAGATATTGCTGTCGGCTTTCTGCATCGCGACCGCCCGGGCCGCCCCAGCCTTGCATTGGATCTGATGGAGGAATTCCGCCCTGTGCTGGTGGATCGCCTCGCTTTGTCGCTGGTTAATCGCCGCCAGTTGCGGGCGCAAGATTTTGAAATCCGCGAAGGCGGTGCCGTGATGATGACGGACGAGGCGCGCAAAACCGTGCTCACCGCGTGGCAAAAGCGCAAGAAAGAAGAGCGCCTGCACCCCTTCCTCGCCGAAAAGATCCCCTTCGGCTTGGTGCCTTTTGTTCAGGCCCAGATGCTCGCCCCCCACCTGCGTGGCGATCTGGAGGCATACCCGCAGTGGTTCTGGAAATAACATGCTGATGTTGGTGACATACGATGTAAGGATGCTGGAGGAAGGTGGCAAAAAGCGCCTGCGCCACGTCGCTCGCGCCTGCCAGGATTTCGGCCAGCGTGTGCAGTATTCAGTATTCGAGATCGAGGTTGATCCCGCACAATGGACCAAGCTCAAAGCCCGACTGGAAGCGATTATCCGCCCGGAGTTTGACAGTTTGCGTTACTACTATCTGGGCGCGAACTGGAATCGTAAAATCGAACATGTCGGTGCCAAACCATCGACCAATCTTGGCGGCACTCTGATCGTCTGAGGTAGCCACAGCCTTCAGCGCGAACGGCTATCGTGTCCGAGAACACGCTTGGGTTTGCACCCGCCTTAACTAACTGATAAAATTATACCTTCTGTAAAATGCTCGCGCATCGAGACTTGTGCTAAGGCCCTCAACCGGAATGTGCGCGCGCAAACGCCACTTTTCTCAACCACCCGAATGCCTTACCTTAAGGTAAGTCGCCCCCTTCACGAGGGCGTCGATCGAAACTAATGACACAAAGGAAAAAGAGCGTGCCCTATCGTGGCACCTGCACGAGCCGAAGGCGCCGTCGGCAACGTCACTGGCGATCGCCTGTTCGGGCGAGACTTGATCCTCAAGCTCGGGCAACATCAGCGCAGCGCCAACAGCGCTGGCGGTAAACTCGGCGGCCCGGATTTTCAGTGTTTTCTCATCAATTCCTATGTGGATATTGCGCCAGACGCAGCGTTTGGGAAAGTTGACCTGCAAGGTCTTCTGGCTACGTGGAAACGTTCCGGTCAGACCACTTCCAACGTTAAAGGCCGACTCGAACCCAAACCCAAAACATCCCAATGCCGCCTGCAAGAATGCTGCCTGCCCACAGCAGTACTCTGCTTTTCCCAATCAAGAACAGAATGGGAAGAGCAATTACTACCAGTACGATTTGCGCCACTTCGATCCCCAGATTGAAGCCTATCAATGCCACAGCAAGTCCGCTGCCCGAAAGATGCAACACGCCTAACGCCGATGCAAAGCCAAAGCCGTGGATGATGCCGAAGAACGCCGCGACCGCTGCGCGAGGTGCCGGGATGAACGGCCGCACATTGTCTATGGCGGTGACCACAATCGAAAGCGCGATCAAAATCTCGATGATCGTTGAAGGCGGGCGCAGGAAATCAGTTGCGGCTGCAGTCAGCGACAGGGCATGTGCGGCCGTGAAACCTGTCAGCACTGCGATGACGTTCAGTATTGCAGCGCGCTTGCCCATGCCGGACGCCACGGCGGGCAACATGATCACCAACAAAAATACAAGATGGTCGGCGCCACCAGTGAGATGTTCGATCCCCGATTTGAAATAGGTGAGAAACGAGTTCAGCAGGCCTGCGGTCTCGGTGTTGATCACCACAGTTGGGTTAGATGCGCTGAGCAGGGTCGTTGTGATGGCTCCGGCAAGATTGGCCGTCAGGAACATGCGGTGATCGGGATCAATTTCGGCGAACAAACGTGACGTTGCTGTCAAAGGCGCATCCGCCACCGGGCAGATCACGGCAAATTCGAGATCAAGATAGTCGATGCCAGCGTCAGAGGACACATCGGCACCGGTTGGCGTCAAGGTACATGCACCTCCGGCATCCAGCTGAAAAACCGATGTAAAATAGGCGTGAACTGCAGCCAGACGTTGCTTGGTTTCGCCCCAAGTGATGTTGCCATCCAGATTTTCGTCCATCCAGACCGCGACTTCAATATCGCGAAACGCAATGCGGACCTGCGCTGTCATTGCGCCATCATCCTGCGTGATCGTCACATAAGACCTTGTTGTCTCATGCGCTTGCGCAACGGTTGCCGCACAAAACATCATGACCACGAGCATGAAACGCGCACAAATTTGCAAAACTGGGATCATTTGGCGGCTTTTCTGACTGAATCCGGGATATTCAAAGCGGGGACGACCACCGATTGTTCGGTCATCCAGGCCAACACAGGGGCCGCTGCCTCAGGATTTTTGGCGGCGACGGCGCTGTCAATCAGAAGCTGTGCATCCTCAAATTCATGCTGAAGATGCCAGTTGACCACCGCCCGCTGCAACGCAAGCTGTGGGTCGCCCGCTATTTCCAGAAAGTACCGTGCTTCTTCCCGCGCATGGGCGGTTAGGCCCAAGTCGAGGTTCAACCGAAACCGGCGATCAAGTTCGGTCTTTGCCGCATCAGCCATTTTCTGATCACCAAGTATTTCGGCCGCCAGCACGCGGCGGATCAACACACCATCCACATCTGGCGCGGGTTCAAGCAGCGCCAAAACCTCGGTCGCGGCCGTGTCCTGCAACAGCAGGTCGGAGAGCAAAAGTCGCTCGCGCAGCGCAAGAGGGTCTGCCGCCAGTACATCGGCAAAATGCTTTTGCGCCGTCTTGCTATCGCCTTGCAACTTGGCAATCTCGCCCATCAATCCAATGGCCCAACCCCGCAAAGAGCCATCAAGCAATCCGGGGCTATCGACAATGCCTTGAAGTCGTTGATAAACCAATGGCGCGCGGTCGGTCAGCAGCAGCGCTGTCGATTGGCACAGAAAACCCAGTTCCGGGCGCGACACGGCTGAGAGACGTTTGCAATCGGAACCCGCCAGATCAAATCGCCCCAGCACGATCTGGATGGTTGCACGGTTCAGCAATGCGCTGGGGTTGCTTGGATCGTGTTTGAGGGCGCGATCCAGCATCAACAGCGCCCCGGTAAAATCGTGCTGATACTGCCGGACGGTCGCCAGCAGATTTAATGTCTCTACATCGGCGTCAGCCATGAACGGGCTTAGAACACCGCTTGCCGCACCGACCAGACGCGAGTCGCCAGCGGCCCGGCCCTCGGCGATCAAACCAGCCGCCGCAGCCTTGGCTGCAACCAGATCGTCAGGCGCTGCCCGGGTGGCGCGCAGCATGGCTTGCAGCTCTGCGGGGTATATCTTTGAACTGGTTTGTAGTTTTGCCACGATGGTGGTGTCGCTTAACTGCGCCGCAGCGATTTTTGTGGGCGCCTTGGTTGTTACAACAGTGCCAACCACGATGATGCCAGCCACTGCGACAGCCATTGCAATGCCACTTAGCTGCCTGCGCGATATGATTGGCATCCATTCCCTTCCAGCAAAACCAAGGCCAGCCTTAAACACACGCCAAAGTGATCAATTATAGTTACGTTAAAAATTTCAAAAGGTTTCACCAACTCGCTTAGTTTTGCTTTTTTCAGTGACAAAAATCAGAACTCAACTTCGTTTCACTAATCTTATTAACCCAATATATGGCTCGCTGCAGGGTGGCACTTCAATAAAGACCGTCAATCTCAACGGGAAGCCTGCGCACGGGTTTCGGTTCTGCCAGCAGGCTTTTCGGATCGCCGGGGTTAGACTCGATGGCTTTAAGCCGCTGAAAGCGGTTGTCGGCGACGGATGCGATGTCACTGCGGGTGCGCAGAATGGTTGGTCGCAGAAACACGAACAAAGTCTGCCTGCGCGAAGAGTCCGATTTAGAGCGGAACAGCCCCCCGACGATTGGCAACTTGCCAAGCCCCGGAACCTCGGATCGGCTGGATTGACGATCATTGGTGATCAGACCGCCCAGCACAATCGTGCCGCCATTATCCGCCAGAACCGTTGTCTTGATGCTGCGCCTGTTGGTGACAATATCGGCGGCACCCGCCACCGCAGCGGCGGCCAAGGACGAGACTTCTTGTGTGATGTCCAACTGAATCACGTCGCCCTGATTGACCCTTGGCAGCACCCGCATCGTGATGCCGACATCGCGGCGTTCAATGGTGCTTTGGGTGTTGCCGTTTCCGGTAAAGGTGCCGGTGCGGAATGGCACGTTCTGGCCCACGACAATTTCTGCCGCCTGATTATCAAGCGTTGTGATGCTGGGGGTCGAAAGCAGGTTTGCTTTGGTCGATTGCCCCAGCGCCTGAAGCAACAGCCCGAATTTGTCTTGCCGCGACAGCCCGATGGAAAGCCCGGTCGGGGCAACTCCAACGGCCGCAGGCGAGCCGAGCAAGGTCAGGATGTTATCCAATGTTGGACCGGTCGGCGAAAATGAGGTGGCGGCAAAACCACCGGGCGGCGCTGCGCTGCCAAAGCCAAGTTGCACGCCCAGTTGTTCGGATATATCGCCCGAAACTTCGACGATGGCAGCTTCGATCAGCACTTGCGGGCGGCGTTGATCCAATTCAGCTATCAAAGCTGCCAGATCAGATTGAACCTCCCGCCGCGCACGCACAACAACAGCATTGGTTTCTGTTGCAGGCTGAATGGTGATGTCCTCTGCCGCAAGCGAGATCACTGGCGGTGGAGCGGGGGCGGCATCCGTATTGGCTTCGCCCTCGACCCCCACCGCGGTATCGGCTGGCAGCGCTTCGGCCACCGGGTTGCTGACAGCACTGCCCGAACCGATCAGGCCGCGCAACACTTCGGCCATCGAGGTCGCATCCGCATAGCGCAGCTTGTAGACGCGCGTGACAGGCACCGTCGAGGGAATGGCTTTGCCCGGCACATCCAACTCTGCCACCACCCGCTGAACCATCTCATAGGTTTCACGGTTCGATTTCAGCAACAGCACGTTGGACCTTGGATCAACCGTCACACGGGCGACACCACCATCTGTTGCCGACGATTTCAGCACGCTTTCAACTGCCGCCCCAACGTCAACGGCATCGGCATTGCGAATTTGGATCGTGAACACCTCTTGTCCGGTATCCGCATCCAAAGCCAGTGCGATGCCCTCAATCCGGCGCACATTTTCAGCGGTATCGGTGATGACAAGCGTGTTGGTGTCCACCACGGCCTCGATATAACCAAAGCTGGCCACCAAGGGGCGCAATGCGCCTACAGCCGTCGTCGCAGGAAAATTTTTCAGCTGAACCAGTCGGGTGATCACATCAAGACGACCGACATCGCCGTTGCTTTCAATCACACCGCCGCCCTCGCGGATGCTGGCTTGCGGCACGATCCGCCAAAGTTTGCCGGACGGCAGTGCGGCAAAGCCCTGCACCGCCAGCACCGACTGAAACAATTCCCAAACCCCATCGACATTCAACGGCTCGGTCGAGATCACAGTCACCGTGCCCGATACATTTGGGTCAAGCACCAAAGTGCGTCCGGTGATTTCTGAAACTTGCTCTGAAAGCGTGCGGATATCAGCGTCGCGCAGGTTGATCACAAACGTCGCCGGTTTTGGCGTTGTCTGCGCGCCTGCCGAGGCAGGTATTTGTAACATCAACGCGATCAAGGCCGCAGAGACTATTTGGTTTATCTTCAACATTGCCTCTGATTACCGCAAAGGAAATGACATGATGATCGTCTGTCCATCCCGAACCAATTCCACCCGTGCGCGTCCTGATGCCGCCACCTCATCAAAATAGCTTTGATCTTTGGCCATGTCGCCTACTTTCTGGCCATTCACGGTTGTGACCACATCGCCCGGCTTGAACCCTGCCTGTTTGACTCCGCTCGATGCGTTTTCGGTCACGCGGTAGCCCTGATCTGTGATTTGCAATCCAAGCCTGTCGATTACGCCCTGCGCATCCATTGCAATGGCGGCGCGGTAGCGGGCGATAACAGCGTCCGGGTCATTCGATGTCGCGGCGGGCGCAGCGCCAGCTGTGGCCGACGGGATAAGATTGCGCAGATCGGGGCCATTGCTTTTGACCGCAACCGGGGCATCGCCGGGCTTGACGAAAGACAAAGTTTCCAGCCGGCCATCCACATCCAGCACGACGTGGTCAGATTCTATGGCCGAGAGACTGGCGATGTCGGTGATGTTCTCGCCAATGTAAAACGCCCGTGCAGGCCCGGTGCCCCCCGCGATGATCGCCCGCGAGCCTGAAGCCGGTTTCGCAATCGTCACCCCAAGCAAGACCAAACCAAGCGAGGTTTCACCTGCGACCGTCTGCACCGGAGCCTGCACAACCGAGCTGCCAAAGGGCGCAAAGCTCAGAATCGGTGTAAGGTCAAAGCGCGGGGCTTCAACGGAGGGCACCTGTCGTGACGCCACCCGTGCGCCAACATCGTCACCGCTTAGCCGCCAAAACACTTGCCCCGCCGATAGGCCCAGTGACACGGCAGTTGCCACCGCCAGCCCCCAGATCGGCAAGGTCGGGATGCGCGCAATCATGGCGCGGGCAGACCTTTGCTCGTGGTGTCCACAAAGCCCGTAAGCCGACTGTAATCGCGCCCGTCTGTGGCACCGCGGGCTGTAAGATCAACCTGCGCAAGGTCAGTATCCTGCGTTGGCACAAGGTTGACCGCCACGGCAAAAGCTGCGCCGTTCATCGCGGCGGGTGTCGGCGTGGGCGACAAACCCAGCGTCATTTCGGCTAAATAATTCTCCAGCACCCATTGCGCCGCCGCCCGGTTTTCCAAAGCTCCAATGCGGTTGATATGGGCCTCTGTCGCCCCCAACAGCGAAATCGCGGACATCGCCAGAATGACCAGCGCCACCAGCGTCTCAATCAGGGTAAACCCTGACTCTGGGCTGCGGGTATTGATCACATCCCCTCCTTGGCTTTTGCGGATGCAGAAAAGCCGTCGAAATTCACAATCCATCCTGCACCGTTAGACGTAGCGCTGTCTGAAACTGCTGCCGATGAAAACACAAAGCTGATTGGCGAACCCAAGCCACTTGGCGCGAGCAAGATGGGATCATGATTATCGTTTCCGTCAATGGCAAGCTGCAAGGGACTGCGCAATGTGTGGCGCGCGGCCAGAATGCCCGGTGCCGCCGCGCGCCAATCTTGCTCGACCGCTGACCATGTTACAAAGCTGTAGCCCTCTTGATCCCAAGTCAGCGCCAGCGGCGTGCCTGTCACCATCGCCTCATCAACCGCCAGTGACAGATTGTTTGCCAGACGCAGAGCCTCCGATTGCGCGCGACTGCTGCGGTCCGAGGCATTGACCCCCAGCATGGTGGCCCCGGTCGCCACCCCAATCACCGCCAACACCACCAGCATTTCAATCAGCGTGATGCCGCTGTCTTGGCAAGACCGCCGCGTTCGCAAAACCTGCATGGGGCTTGTGCCGATTGCCATCAGTTCGTAGCGCCATGGCGAATGTCTGCATCTGCGCCCTCCCCCCCCGGCACACCATCCGCGCCGTTCGAAATCAACTCATACGGGCCGGTTTCGGCCGGCGATTTGTAGATGTAGGGATTGCCCCAAGGATCAACCGGTGCCGACGGCAGATAACCACCCGCCGCCCAGTTGACTGGCACAGGGGCCGCCGATGGGCGCTGCGTCAACGCAGCCAAGCCTTGCTCGGTGGTGGGATAGCTGCGATTATCAAGTCGATACATCTCAAGACTGGCCGACACGCTGCGCAGATCAGCACCTGCCACCGCCACGCGCGCCTCATCCGGGCGACCGATGACGTTCGGCACAACCAAGGCGGCCACAATGCCAATGATCACCAGCACAACCATCATCTCAATCAGCGTGACACCAGCGTCAGGGGCGCGTTCGGATTTGTTTGACCATGATTTGGCGTGCGCGCCTCGCAACCGAATTTGTTGAAATTTCATTTTGCGGGCTGCCAACATCTGAACGAACGCGATCATCTTTACATCCGATCTTGAGGAAACTTATACCTGATATACGCGATGAAACTTACTAGGTTTCATCGCGTATCATAACTATACTCAGCGCGTGGGTGCAACCGGGAGCGGATGTGACAACATGATTGATCACAAAGGCGTTTCTGTCGCGCTGTACCCGGCTTCGCGCTTTTTGCTGCCAGCACGTCTGCGCGCGCGGCTTTTCGCAAAACATAAAGTTTTGCAGTTGTCTCAGGCCGCGATCGCCAAAAGTCCAGAAATTGCCACGCATGCTTTACGTGACAGCATCACCTGGATCGCCTGCGAAGATGTGCTTTTGTTGAAGGTCACTTTACCAAAAATGGCGGGAAGCCAACGGCGTGCCGTGGTGGGTTTTGCCATCGAAGAATCGATTGCGCAGCCGTTGGAGCAAGTGCATGTCGTTCTAGGCCCGCAATTAAATCTTGCTGCGAAAGAGCACGAAAATGATGTGACTGAAGGTGGCTCGTGGCTGGTGGCGGTTGTAAGCAATGCTGTGATGGCGGATCTGGTTGCGGCGCATTCTGCGAGCACGGCGCCGATGATACCGGACGTGATGGCTTTGCAGGTGCCGGATGCAGGGGATTGGACGGTGCTGGCACAGCAAGATCGCGTGCTGGTGCGGATGCCGGATGGCACGGGCTTTGCCGCGTCACCCGCGATGTTGCCAACGCTGTGGCACGCCGCAGGATCGCCGCGCGTTGTGCTATTGGGCGGTCAGTTGCCCGCCGATTTTCCGGTCGCTGTCTTGGGGCAGCTTGTCAGCAGTATTGACCCCAGCCTGAAGGGATTTGATCTGCGCTCGGGCCGTTTTGCGCGTCGTGGCGCAGGGGTTCCGAAAGGCGCGCGCGCTTTGGCCATTGTTCTGGCGGTCGCAGCACTTGGCCATCTGATGTTGCTGGCGCTGGATGTCGCGGGCCTCAGCCGTATCGCAACAAAACAAGAAGCCGCTGTGCGCGCCGCACTTGCAGCCACCGGGCAACAGGTTGAGGGCGATGTTGCCACCGCGCTGACTGCGGCGCTGGCAGCACAGCAGCCAAGCACTTCGGCGGGCTTTTTGCCGCTGTTGGCGCAGACTTTTGGCGCTTTGCAGCCGCAGGCCGGGCAAATTCAGATCAAGGATATGCGGTTTTCGCAGCCAGATAACAGCCTTGCCCTGACGATGGAGGCCCCCGATCTTGCTGACCTGCAAACCGCCGAAACGGCTTTTGGCGCGGCCGGGCTTGCGGTGGTTGCGGGTGCTGCCACCTCGGGTGACGGTGCCGCGGAAGTGCAGATGACTTTGCGCAAAAGCCTGCCATGATGGATCAGTATCGCGCCATCGCACAAGACTGGTTCATGCAGCGCAGCCCCCGCGAACGCCTGCTTTTGGGCCTGCTAGCCATTTGTGCGCTGGTTTGGATTGCGGTTGCGGTGATCTGGCAGCCGCTGCGCCAGCACCGTGCCGCGTTGGAAAACAGGATAGCGCTTTATGATGCGGGGCTGACGGCGCTGCAAAACCCCGCATTTAATGCCCGCACCGGGGCTGCGGCGATCATTGATAACCGTCCGGTTCCGGTGATCCTGACTGAATCAGCCGCCATATCTCAACTGGCTATCCGCAGATTGGAATCCGAGGGCGCAGGGGCGCGTGTTGTGCTGGAAGATGCAAGTTTTGAGCAAGTTATCCTGTGGCTGGAAACGCTGAAGCGCGAACACGGTTTGAACGTCAGCGCGTTGGAAATGACCCGCAAACCCGCCCCCGGCGTTGTCAGCACAACCTTTGCGTTGGAGAGATGAATTATGCCTGACGTGCAATCCATATCCCCTTTGCCCCGCCGTCTTGGACTGCCCTATGCCTTCGCGCGCCAGCACGGCGTTATTCTGGAAACGGGGCCGGAAGGCCCGGTTTGTGTGCTGCGCCCGGCAGCTTCTGTCTCAGCCATTGTCGAGGTGCAGCGCATCGCGGGCAAAGGCCTGCGTCTTGAGCCGCTGTCCGACCCGTTGTTTGATGCCCGTCTTGCTGCTGCATACCGCGACAACGCCAGCGATGCCTCTGACGCTGCGGGCGCTGATGACGATCTGGCAAGCCTTGCCGACCGCACCGCCGAAGTCGATGATCTGCTGGATCAATCCGACGATGCCCCGGTTGTCCGCCTGATCAACGCGCTGTTGCTGGAGGCGATCAAGGAAAACGCTTCTGACATCCATATCGAAACCCAGGAACGCAAGCTGGTGGTGCGGTTTCGCATCGACGGCGTGTTGCGCGCGATGGTTGAGCCAAAGCGTGCGCTGGCACCCTTGCTGGTCAGCCGCATCAAGGTGATGGCGCGGCTCGACATTGCCGAAAAGCGCCTGCCGCAAGATGGCCGGGTGTCGCTGCGCGTGGGGGGCCACGAGGTCGATGTGCGCGTCTCAACCATTCCGTCGCAATATGGCGAGCGGGTGGTGATGCGCCTGCTCGACCGCGATGCCACGCGTTTTGGGCTGGACAGGCTGGGTATGTCGCCGCGCGATGCCGAGGTGTTCGAGCGCCTGTTGGGCCGCCCGGATGGCATGCTGCTGGTCACAGGCCCCACCGGATCGGGTAAAACCACCACACTTTATGCGGCACTCGATCATCTGAACGACCGCAGCCGCAATATCATGACGGTGGAAGACCCGATCGAATACTCTGTCGATGGCATTGGGCAGATGCAGGTAAACCCGCGCACAGAGCTGACTTTTGCACGCGGGCTGCGCGCGATTTTGCGGCAGGATCCTGATGTGATCATGGTCGGCGAAATCCGCGACCGCGAAACCGCGCAAGTCGCCGTTGAATCCGCGATGACCGGGCATTTCGTGCTATCAACCTTGCACACCAACACCGCCGTTGGCGCGGTGTCGCGGTTGGTTGACATGGGGGTAGAACGGTTCTTGCTGGCGCCGATGCTGGTGGGTGTGGTGGCGCAGCGGCTGGTACGCCGCTTATGCGCCGAATGTCGGCGCGCTGATACCGCGACGGAAACCGATGCTGCGCTGATTGATGGACTTGCCGTTGGCGACGCCCTGTTTCGCGCCTGCGGCTGCCCCACCTGCCACGGTCAAGGCTATCGCGGCCGATCAGGCATTTACGAGGTTGTGGCGATGACGCGTGAGATTGAGGCGCTGATCTATGCCGGGGCATCCGAGGCTGATCTGACGACGCAGGCGCGCCGCGATGGTCCGGGCCTGATCGCCGATGGTCTGCGCCAAATCCGGGCGGGTCTGACAACGGTTGAAGACGTGGCGCGTGTGGCACAAGAGGCATAGGGTATGGCAGCCTTTCGGTTCAAAGCGATGGACGATGCAGGCAAGCCGCAAAATGGCATGCTGGAAGCGATCTCGTTGACGGCGGCACGCCAGCAATTACGCGCCCGCAACCTGTTGCCGCTGGAAGTGGTCGCCAGTGCCAAGTCTGACGGCAGCAAACCCGATCGCACCAAATCCGCGCCAAATGGAACGCAGCCTAGGGCCAAGCAATCTGGGCCCCGGATGCCTTTGGCCTCGCTGACGCTGTTCACCCGGCAAATGGCGACATTGCTGGGCTCTGGCCTGCGGATCGAAGATGCGCTTTCGACGATTGCGCAAGGCATGACGCCCAAAGTCGCAGGCACCTTGCTGAACGTGCGCGCATCTGTGCTGGAGGGGCGCAGCTTTGGCGATGCGCTGGCCAGCTACCCGCTGATATTTTCTGATTTTTACCGCGCCTCGGTGCGCGCAGGCGAGCAGGCGGGCAAGTTGGATCAGGTGATGACCCATCTTGCGGGCTTTGTCGAAAACCGCGCCCGCAATCGTCAAACCGTACAGCTGGCACTGCTTTACCCCGCACTTCTTGCTGTGGTCAGCCTGTCGATCATCACCTTGCTGATGGCCTTTGTGGTGCCTGACATTGTGCGGGTTTTCACCTCACGCGGGACTGATCTGCCATTTCTGACCCGCGCCTTGATCGCCGTCTCTGCCTTGGTGCGCGGCTATGGGCTTTATGCAGCACTTGGCCTGATCGCGGCGATTTTTGCGTGGACGCGTTGGCTGCGCGTGCTGCAAAATCGGCTGCGCTGGCACCGCGTGCTGGCAGAAGGTCGGCTGACTGCAAAACTTGTGCAACGGATGAACGCAAGCCAATTTGCCGGAACGCTTGCGACTTTGGTGCAAAGCCGCGTGCCGCTGATTGAGGCTTTGGTGGCCGCAGCCGATGTCACGCCAAACCTGCACGTCCGTGCCCGCGTCGCAGAAGTGACCGAGAAAGTCCGCCAAGGCACCAGCCTGAAGCGCGCGATGGACGAAGCCGCGGTGTTTCCGCCGATGCTGGTGGCCATGGTTGCCAGTGGTGAAGCCTCTGGCAATCTGGGTGCTGCACTGGATCACGCAGCCACAGATCAGCAGCGCAATCTGGATGCTTGGGTGCGCGCGCTTGTGGCACTGGCCGAGCCCGCAATCCTGCTGTTGATGGGCGGTATGGTGATGGTGATGGTGTTGGCAATCTTGTTGCCCATAGTGTCGATGAATGGGCTGGTCACCAAATGACCGAGCTTAGGGAAACAGCGTCGCCAAGGGCAATTCGATCTCACTGTCGGCACTGGACGGCATCCCCGGCACCAGTGCAGCCCCAGCGGGATGGATGGTCACGATGATCCGATCCGTATTGGTCAGCCGCGCCGTGGCAAGCGGGGTTTGCGGCAGATCGGTCTGCACCAGCACCGCCACCAGACCTTCGCTGTCAGAGCTGAGAGCCGCAGTGAGCGCAGGCGTTGGCACTGGCGGCATATCGGAATCGCGCCGCTCACATTGGCCTTTGGGTGCCAAAATCATCCCCTCAGCGATCCGAACACCGGGTGCAAGACCAACCCGCAGCCCATCAAAAACCGCCATCGCCTCGCACCGGATCGGCAGATCGGGCAATGCTGCGTCTACCAGCGCCCAGCCCAAGGTGCCGCGCACAGCATCCAGTTCGGCGCGGTCTGCGCGGGGCGGCAATGGCACGGCGATGCGGCCCGTCAAATCTGTCTGCGGGCCCTCAAGGTGCCAGTTGACCACAACCGCCATCCGGCGCAAACTTTCCCAACCCGATGTTTGCCAACTGAGGATATGGGCATCGCCCAGTCGCGCATACCCTGTCCAAATCGTGCCAGACACCTGCACTGCATCTGACGGCAGACCGATCTGTTTCGCCGCGAACCGCGCAGGCATATGCGTGACAACCGACACCAAGAAAGCCGCAATACCCAGGAGCACGACCAATGACCAAAGCACTTTGCGCCGCCACCCCTGTGACCCGTCGTTGGTTTGGACGTTCAGTTGTTGCAAGCGTTAGTCTCCCGTTGTTTGTTGGCTCTTTAAGTGGGTGCGCGGGTATGGCCGCAGGTCCGTTCAAGGCAAGCACTGGTGTCGGTGGCCGCGATGCAGCGCTGTTGCTACCTCTAACAGGTTCTGCCGCAACCTTGGGCCAGAATATGGCGCGGGCTGCAAGCCTTGTCACCCAAGCCTCGGCGGCGGGAACCGCGCCAAAGGTTTATGACACCACCGATACTGTGGAAGGCGCTGCCGCTGCCGCACAAATGGCCATAGCGGGCGGCGCAAAACTGCTGCTTGGGCCGCTGAAATCCGATCAGACACCGGGGGTGCTTGCCGTGGCTGGCAAGGTGCCGGTGATCACGTTCTCCAATGATGACACATTGGGCGCGCAGGGTGCGTTCGTGATGGGCATCACGCCGGGGCAATCCGTCTCGACCATGTTCAGCTATGCCCGCGCGCAAGGCATCTCGCGCGTAGCGATTGTCGGCCGCGACGGGCCGTTGGGATCGGCCACAGCCCAAGCCGCAAACCGCATCGCACCAGCGGGCGGCATCACGCTGACTGCCACGCTGCTGCGTGATCCCGCTGCGGGTGGATTGGTGGCAGCCCTGAAAGCTGCGGGTGGTGGGCGTCTGCCCGAAGCGGTTTTTCTGCCCGACGGTGGGGCCAGCTTGGAGGCTTTCGCGGCAGCATTGAAAGGCAGCGGCGTGCAGCTGTTGGGATCGGTGCAATGGGGTGTTGGCGATGTCGAAAGTGACGCCAATCTTGCCGGGGCATGGTTTGCAGCGCCACCCCCCGATTTATTCTTGCCGTTTGCAGATCGGTTTGAGGCAGCCTTTGGCGAACAACCCGGCACGGTCGCGGCATTGGGCTATGATGCGGCTTTGCTGGCGGTCGGCTTGGGCGACGCAGGCGCGCTGTCACGCAAAGGTGTCACAAGGGCCGCTGGCTTTACCGGCGTGCTCGGCGCGTTCCGCTTTCTGGCCGATGGCCGCTGCCAGCGCGATCTGACCGTGCTTGGGATTGAGGATGGCAGCATTGTCGTGCTGGGCGAAGTCGCTGGAACGTGACAAAGCGTGCCCTCAAAAAGCGCGATCCAACGGCGGGCTTTTCGCTGGTCGAGGTGTTGGTGGCCTTGGCCATCTTTGCGCTGATCGGTGTGGCGGGGTTTTCAATGCTGGATCAGGTTTTGCGCACCCAGCGGCTGACAGAAGGCCGCCTGGAGCGGCTGGCGGAACTGCAACGCGCGATGTATCTTTTGACATTGGATTTCAGTCAGGCACGCGGCAGCTCTGTGGCGCTGGATACGGCGTCACAGGCTCCGGCTGTCAGCCTGCAACGCAACGCGGCAGAAACCTCTGGCGGCAGTGTCACCCTGCGCTACGAAGTTGCAGATGAAACTTTGTTCCGCGACATCGCCGCAAAGCCCGGCGCAGAGGCGGCGCGTCAGCCGCTTTTGCACGGCGTAGCTGCGGTTGACTGGCAGTTTTATGCTGCAAGCTCTGGCTGGGCTGCTGTTTGGCCGCCGGCGGATCGGGTGATCCTGCCCGGACAGCCCACGCCCAATCCGTTGGCCATAGCGCTTACGGTGACGCTTGCCGAAAATGGCAATCATCTGCGCCGCGTCGTGCTTTTGCCCGCCGAGGCCCGCTGATCATGCCGCGCGAGCCAGAAAAAGGTGTGGTCCTGATCAACGTGCTGGTCATTCTGGCGCTGACCGCATCCGTGGTCTACGCGATGATCAGCCTGTCTGATCTTGCGATCCTGCGCAGTCAACGCTTCAGCGCCGCAGGTCAAGCGCTCGCCTTGATATCGGGGGGTGAGGCCAGCGCGATTGTGGCCCTGCGCCGCGATATGACCGAAGCGCCGCAAACCGACAATCTGCGCGAGCCTTGGGCCTTGGTCGGACAGCAAGAGGTGCCGATAGAAGGCGGCAGCTTTGCGTTGCAGATTGCGGATGCGCAGGCAAAATTCAACCTGAACAATCTGCCGCAAAGCGGAGCATTGGGCGCGCAGACGTTGCAGCGCATCGTGGCACTGCTTGATCTGCCAGCCGATGTTGGACCCCGCATTGCCGCAAGGCTGACGCAACCGCAGCCCTTGGTGCGCATGGCTGATCTGGTGGCCGAGGCGGGGCTTACCCCCGATGAAGTCACCCGGCTTGCGCAGCTTGCCACGGTACTGCCCAGCCGCACAGATATCAACATCAACACCGCGCCCGATGTATTGCTTGCGGTCATCACCGATAACCCGGTTCAGGCGCGCAGCCTGCAAGGCATACGAAAACGGCAAGGTTTTCTCACGCCCAAAGATCTTGCCGCGGCAAATGTCATCCTCGCTTCGGGGGTGGGTTTTGTATCGCGCTATTTCGAGGTGACGGTTGATGTGACCATCGCGGATACGGCGCAAAGCATGCAAAGCATTTTGCAGCGCCGTACGGGTCGTGGCGGGCAGCCGGAAGTGGTGGCAATATTTCGTCAAAGCCCGCAAGTTGCAGCCAAACCGCCTCAGGCGGCGACCTCTCCCTAATCTCCGGCCCACATTTTTAAAGTAGCACCTTGCAATCATAACATAGACCGGTTCGCATTTTATCTGACACGGGCGCATAAGAATGCGCCAAGTATGCGCGCGCATTTTGAGTCAAGATAATGCAAACGGCTTGGGCTTTGATCAGGTGCGGCAGACCTGTTGCCTCAGTCCTTAACAATTCCTCACCTCACAGCACCGTCCAATACCACAACATGTTGTGATAAAACCGTCTGTAAGCAAGAAAAACACAAGTGCTTCCCAGCTGGGAAGACTTTTCGACGATGAACGACCCTGTATCAGATCAAACGCAAGCCGCTGTAAAAATGGCGGCGGGATCACACCCGCCGCCATCTGTGTTGTGGCCACCCTTCGCAAAAGCGGGGGATAGCTTAGATATCCAGCGGGTCTGCCGTGTAATCCACCCCAGTCACGCCCTTGTAGACGATGACCAAGTTGGGATCATCCTTTGGGTCGGCGGTGGTCTTACCATTGAAGGCCGCCGCAAACTGGTTGCCGAACTGGGCTTGTGGATTGCCCATCACCCCGTCGCTTCCATCGCAGGCGGCCAAAAACGCCAGCGACCCTGCAAATGCAGTGAGCAGTTTTTTGTTGCGTGTCATGCTATCAGCCCTCGTTGTTCGGCGATCCGGGGATCGGCGCGTTCAGGTAAGGGAAGGCGTTCAGCAATTCGGTGGCGCTCAGCGGCGCGCCATCGGTGAAGGCTGCAGTACCAACTGGCGCAGCGGCCATGCTGGATTCGCGGTCTGCACCACACAGATTCAGGTTCACCAGATCGGTCGGAGTATCTTCAACCGCACCGGGCACGGCCAGTTCAGCACCCAATGGCAGATCATGGCACAAGGCCCCCATCGCCACACGCAACTCGATATCAACCACATCATCACCCGGACGACGCCCGTTCGGGAAGCCGGCCAAATCCTCGGCAACCAGACCAAAGGTGTTCTGATTTGCCCGCGGAGTTGCCGGGAAAGTGGTGTTCAGGCGCATCATTTCCGAACCCGTCACCGTCGAAAGCTGGTTCACCCCCGGAAAGCCGGTCAGGAACGCAGTGACAAGGTCATTGCGTGGAAAGTTGCTGGGGGCGATGTTAGAGGTCGCTTGCACTGCGTCGCGGAACAAAGCATCCAACAGGGCCGGGAACACCGGGTTGGTCACATAGCTTGCCAAAGCACCGTCTTGGGTCGGCTCTGCCGCGTTGAACAGATCCTTGTCTTTCAGGCCAATCACAATTTCATTCACCAAAGGTGCCGAAAGCCGCGATACTTGCACCAGCGCGCCGCCCTGAACGGTTGTGCCATTGTAGGTCGGCGATGGATCACGCAACTGCGCTTGCGGCAGGCTTGCAGTGGTCCAAGCCCCGATCACGCCATTGCCTGCGCCTGTCACGCAAGCAATCGGCAGCTCCAGAGCCAGCGATGTTACGTTGGATTTGCCGACAAGATCGTCATTGTCGCGGCTTTGCATAATGCCACCGGCAAACGGCGTGGTGGTGTCGTATTGCGGGTATGCCGTGTTAGACGCCCCCTGAATTGGCACAAGGTTTACAAGGTCAAACACTTCGCCCAAGTTAACGGCGAAAGCTTCTGCGCGCTGGCCGACAAACACCCGGCCGGGCTGAGCGCAGCCCGGAACCGTAATATCGAAGATGTGATTGTTGGCGTAGGCATCGTAATTTGGAATGGTCTTGTTGCCGATATTGTCGATCGGCTTGGCGAAGACTGTGGCCGAACCGCCAACCTTCGTCACGTTCGATATGGTGCCTTTACGACGGTCATCTGTAATCATCTTGACCGTGTAGGATTCGGTCTCGTTGATATTTGCATCTGCAGGATCGGTGCCAATCTGACCTGCCTGACGCAGCGGCCCTGCAACTGTCACGCCGCCAATCTCGTAGGTTTTGCCTTTTCCAGCTTCAACCAAAGTGCTGTCAAAGTTGAATTGGAAGGTCAGATTTTCCTTGGCATCGCCGTCATTGTCGATGTGAATTTCATAGACGGCATTGTTGTCGAGTTCAAAATAGTTTGGGCCACCATAGGGAGACTGCAGCGGCACATAGTTTGCGATCAGCGTGACATAGCCCTCACGACCGGGCTCGTAGCTGCGGAACATGTAAAAATCGGTAGCATCTACGCGAGGCATCCCAGCGATGCCGGGCGCTTCTCTGTGGCTTGAAGCCCAGCCAACCGGAGCAGTGCTGGCAAGCACCGCCACCATCATCGTTCCAAGCATATATCGGGTTTTGATTTTCATAATTCCTCCTGGGGGATGGCGTGTAACAGCCGCTAAGATTATCTTTGTGAGGCGCACGCACTGGTATTTCAGACTTGAATCACGCTAAGGAAGACGCGGCGTTTTGGTGTCTTAAGGTTCGGCAAATATCACGCGTCAAAGTAGTAACGTACAAGATCTGGAAAAGTTTCAGCCCCATTGAACTTTTCATTACAGCTCGTGATCAATGAAGGTGCAAAAGTGATCACTCCTTTCGCCGATGGCTTGCCAACTGGTATGGTTGTTGCGGCAACGATTGTGCTGTTTGTGATGCTTTTGACAATTTCTTTTATTGATATCAAAAGCCTCCGCATCCCGGACAAACTTAGCCTGCCGCTGATCGCCATGGGTCTCGCGCTGGCAGTCATCACTTCAAGAACTGCGGCGCTGGATCACGCAATCGGCGCGGCCGCTGCGTTTTTGCTGTTCGCGGGGTTGGGCGAATTCTTCTTTCGATTGCGGGGCGTTGACGGTCTGGGCCTTGGCGATGCGAAACTTTTTGCAGCTGCAGGCGCGTGGCTTGGCTGGCAAAATCTACCTCTCGTGCTGCTGCTGGCAAGCTTTGGTGGCTTGATCCAAGCATTGCTGTGGCAAAGGCAAAAGCCGCAAGCCCATCTGGCGTTTGGCCCTTGGATTGCGCTTGCAATGGGGCTGGTATGGATAAGCATGCATTTCATGGGATGGCGCGGCTGGAACGGCTAGAGATGATTTTTTGCGCAATGATCGGTGATGTCGCAAAACGAACGCCTGAGATGTGACTTCCCGTTTCCCCATGGATTGAGGTCACGCGGATGTTTTTAGCGTAAAAAGTGTCTAAAAGCAGTAGATTATGGCGATGCGAACTTGGACATTCGGCGGATCAGGCCTCTGATTGCAATGCGTTTTCCGAAGGCACAGAGGCAACCCATTTTCGCATTCAAGGGCGTGCAGGCGTCGTATCCCGACCTAAGCGTCCAGAATGCCCTACCCTAGTGCCGGGAGCCATGCAGGGTTTTGTGGCGCGCTAAGGCAACCGCAAAGGCATCCTTTCAGAATCGGCCATTTCTATGGATCGGGACGAATACGGTGTGGTTGTGATCAATAAGGCCGGAGTGGAGGCGTCCGGCCTGACCGCGGTTATCGCGTGTTCCGAGGGAGCAACTCGTCGATCCGGTTGATTTTGTGGTCCGGGATGCGGGCCAGGGTGCCGGTGAGCCAAGCTTGGGGCCAGGCTTGGGGCCAGGCTTGGGGATCGACGCCGTTGAGTTTGGCGGTCTCGATCAGTGTCTCGGCGATGGCGGCGGCTTTGCCGCCGGTTTGCGGTCCGACGAAGATGTAGTTCTTGCGGCCCAAGGCGATAGCCCGCATCGCTCTCTCGGCGGTGTTGTTGTCCAATTCCAGAATGCCGTGATCAACGACGCATCCATGCCGCCATACTTCGCTCGCCACTTCTCGAACGACACATTCCCTCTCATGGTTTGCAGCCAAACCATTGCCGGGCAATGGCAGCATGCCATGCTCGCGGCACAGCTCGGCAACCGGCACACCGCCTTCGGCCTGCCGCAAGATCGCGATGATCTGCGCCTCTGTGTATCTGCTTATCTTCATTTAGACTCTCCTCGTTCATCTTGCCGAGAAAATTCTACCTATGCAGCCCCTTACTTTCGCGGGGGATTACCCCGTGCCACTGCGGTGTCAGAGAGGTACGGCCCCGCGGGCTGTAGCGCAACGGGCACGGCCCTCTCGCGCGGTGCCATCTGCACGGTAGCCGATGGCCTAGAAGCAGGAATTGCCGAGGCCAGTCGGGCCCAACTGGTGGCACCTCGCTGGCAGGCCGCATTAACGCGCTCCGGGCCATAGGTTTTGACCATGGCCAGCACGCCCAGACAGGTGCGCAAGCCCTGCGCAGGGTGCGGGCGGTCGGCCATCACAATGTCGCAAAAGGCGGCCACGGTCGGGCCGGTCTTTGTCGCCTGAGCCAGCATTCTGGCCGGAGCCCATTCGCCCAACCTGCGATGAGCTGAGGGCATATGGTCAGGCACAGTCATATGGTTGCGCCGACCGAGGCAGCGCACATGGCTCGCAACCCGTTGACCGCGATGGAATATCTCGACCGTCTGGCCTGATACGCGAACATAGCCCTCTTGTTTGATCACAGCGAAGGGGACAGAATACCAGGAACTGTCGACTTCGACGTGATAGTCGGGTGCCACGCGGACGCGCTTCCAGCGGGCAAAGACATAGAGTTCCGGCGGCAGGGGCTGCAAATTGGGCCGGTTCAAGGTGGCAAACAGATCGGCACGGCTGGCGCCATACCCACGCATCAGGCGCATGTTCAGCGCGTCCAACAGTCGCCGGATCGCCACGTTCAACTCCGCCAAAGAGAAGAACCGATGGTTGCGCAGCCGCGCCAGAATCCAGCGTTGCGCCACCTGGATCGCAACCTCGACTTTTGCCTTATCCCAGGGTTTGCGCGGCCGGGCTGGCAGAATGGCGGTGCAATAATGCGCCGCCATCTCGGCATAGGTGCAATTCAGCCCCGGATCAAACCGGTCGGCCTTCGGCACGCCGCCTAAAAAGGCAAACATCCGGGCATGGGTCAGGATCCAGTCTTCCAATCACTCCAATGCCACCACTTCGGCATAGGTGCAATTCGATGCCCCCATCGCTGCCACGAACAGCTTGATGGCCAGCACTTCGCCGGTCGTGGGGTTAATCACATCAATCGTGTCACCGGCAAAGTCGACAAAGACCTTCTCTCAACCCACATGCGTCTGGCGCATCGTCGGCCGCACCCGGCCTTTCCAGGCGTAGAAATGCTCGCAGAACCACACATAGCGAAACCCGTCCGGGGATTGGGCGCGATACTGTTCCCACAACAGCGACCGCGTTACGCAAGGTCGGCCCAACCCACAATCCATCACCGCCCAAACCGGCATAGGCCGGTCCAGCCGCGAGGCCATCGTGGGGCTGGGAAACAGCAGCAACTCCAAGCTGTCGTTGTCCAAATCTGTCGCCAGCGGCCAAGATAACCCGCAACGTGCTGCTGTCTTTTGCCCAATTCGAGCGCGAGGTCACCACAGAGAGGATTCGCGATAAGATCGCCGCGTCCAAGCGCAAAGGGTTGTGGATGGGTGGCACCCTGCCGCCGAGATATGATCCACCCAAAGATCCGCTCGGGGCCTGTGTGCTGGAGATCAATCCAGCCGAGGCCGTCACCATGCGTCACCGGTTTGCCCTCTACCTGACGGCGGGCAGTCTGGGCGCAACGCAGATCGCCGCGGCCGAGCAGGGCTTCAGCCCGCGCAAATCCGACCATGTGTCAGGTCATGCGGCAGGCTTAGCACCTGCAACAACCATCGCCCAGTTCTCAAACGGCCAGTTGCACTATCTGCTGACCAACCCGGCCTATCGCGGCTTGATCCGCCACAAGATCTTGGTTCACCCCGGTCAGCATGAGCCGATCGTCGGCGAGGCGCTGTGGTCAGCCGTTCAGAGCAAGCTGCAAGACACCGCAGCCCGCAAGCGTCAACGCGCCATCGCACCGACCGTTACGACAGATGCAGATTCACCATTGATCACGCCACAAAACTCCGTCGAACCCTCGGCCCCGCTGATAGCAAAGCTCTTCGACGAAACCGGTGGTTGTATCTCTTCGTCGCGATCGACCGCACCTCCAAGTTCGCTTTCGTGGAACTGCACCAGAAGGCCGGGAAAATGGCCGCCGCAGCCTTCCTGCGCAACCTGATCGCCGCCGTGCCCTACAGGCTCCACATCGTTCTCACCCCCTCTCGGCGTTTGAAGACAAACGCCTGCCGGGCAACGGACAATGGCATCCAATTCACCAATCATGATCGGCACATTTATGCCTTTGAGCACATCTTTGATCGAGTCTGCCGGGAACATGAGATCGGCCACCGGCTCACCAAGATCAAGCACCCCTGGACGAATGGCCAGGTCGAGCCAATCCCTCTCACGGTTTGCAGGCAAACCGTTGCCGGGCAACGGAACAGAACGATCAAGGAAGCGACCGTCAAACGCTTCCATTACGACAACCACGATCAGCTGCGCCAGCACCTCGCCAACTTCATCAGCGCCTATAACTTCGGGCGAAGATTGAAGACACTCAAAGGCCTCACGCCCCACGAGTTCATCTGCAAACAACGGACAATCCAACCCGAAAGGTTCACCCTAAATCCAATCCATGAAATACCGGGATCAAACACCTACGCCGGCCGCATCCGTCATCGTGAAAAAGTTTATGATGGCCAGCATCCTGCGATCATCGTACCCGATCTCTGGCAGCAGGTTCAGGCGCATCTTACTACCGATGCTGCGCGGGATCGGGGCAAGAAAACTGTTGGTTCCATCTCTCCTCTCATCGGCAAGCTGTTCGACGAGACCGGGGATCGCCTGACACCGAGCCATTCCCAAAAGAACGGCAGGCGGTTGCGGTATTACGTCTCACGACGTCTTGTGACAGGTAGGCGGACGGATCATCCTGATGCATGGCGCCTGCCGGGGCACCACATCGAAGCCGCAATAGGCTGTATTCTGCGGGATCGCTTAATGAGACCGGCAGCCATGTTGGATCTGGTCACAGACCTGAACGCATCTGAAATTTCAGACGTGCAGGCTCGTCTGCAGCAACTCGCCAGCGATTGCAGCGCCGACAGCGAAGTCACCCTCCGGGCCAGTCTTTTGCGACGGGCGGATCTCCGTCAGGGCAGCATCGCAATCCGCATGGATCGCAAAACTCTGGCTGATCGTCTTGGTATCGCGCCGGACCGCATCAGTTCGCAAAGTCGGCGCATCGTAGCACCCTTTCGCACCCAGCGCCGGGGTGTCGAAACGAAGATTATTCTCGGCCACGCCGCCGCTACATCCAGTCCCGATGCCGTGTTGATCCGTAATGTTTTTGCCGCCCATCGTTGGTATGACGCCATCCGTAAAGGTGCTACCGTCGGTGACGTGGCAAAACTGGAAAAGGTCACGACAAGCCGCATCCAGCATATGATCGGCCTTGCCTTCCTTGCTCCGGAAATTGTCAGGCAAATCGCCGCCGGAACCCAACCAGTCGGCTTCACCTCCGATTGGTTCAAGCGGCATCAATTGCCGCAGGACTGGCAGAAACAGCGTGAAATCCTCGCCGCGCTCTAAACAGTGAGGTGAGCGGACTTCAGGTTTCTCGGGGGTGCAAGATCGTTGGCATCATGCATGCTTCGGTCGTGATCACGCGAACCACCGCACAATGTTGGATTTCGCGCGTGCGCGCCGACATACTTCCGAAATATGCGCCGCCCGCTTATTACGTCAGCTTTCTTTCAATAGAAAGTCAACGCGGGGGCCATGCGCGCGCCCGGGAAACCGTACCGCCACATGGGCGGGGCAGAGACAGATGCTTTAAACGCGCGGATTCAGAAAAGGAGATTCTGGTCTCTCTACCTGCCAGAATGCCGTAAGGCCCCGAAAGGTCTGGTGAAAAGACGGCATATAATATCAATTTAAATCAATAACTTATGTGTGGCGGAGAGACAGGCTACCTAACGTGGCTTCGCTATGTTGCGCCGGGTGCCGCCATATTCCTTTGTATCATAGGCGCTTTTCACTTTCTTATTCCGCCGAATTGCGCCAAGATTCCTCGTGTTCCGGCAACTTATGGGGGATGAAATGGGGGATGACCAAAAGACCGAGCGTTCACCGCGCGCCCCGGCAAAGGCTTTAACCGCCCGCGCTGTCGATGCCGCCAAAGAACCGGGCAAATACTTCGACGGAAACGGGCTTTATCTGCGGGTGGACAAGAGCGGTTTGCGCCTGTGGGTGCAGCGCATTGTCATTCGCGGCAAGCGCCGGGAAATCGGCTTGGGTTCGCCCGATCTGGTGAGCCTCGCCACGGCGCGGGAAAATGCCCGCCGCAATCGGCAACTAGCCTATGAAGGGCAAGACCCCATCCAACTCAAGAATGAAGCCCGCGCGGTGCCGACCTTTGAGGAAGCAGCCCGCACCGTTCACGACTTGCACAAGCCAACTTGGCGCAATGAAAAGCACGCGGCGCAATTTATCAGCACGCTTGAAACCTACGCCTTCCCCAAATTTGGCAAGCTGCGCGTGTCCGAGGTGACGAGCGCCGATCTGATGCATGCACTCGCCCCGATCTGGACGGCAAAGCAGGAAACCGCGCGCCGGGTTCGCCAGCGGATAGGCGTGGTGCTGAAATGGGCAATGGCAAAGGGATGGCGCAAGGATAACCCCGCCGATGCGGTAAGCCTTGCCCTGCCAAAAGTTGACAAGGCCGTCGAACACCGCAAATCGCTAGGCTATGCCGAGGTTGCCGGGTGCATTCAAACCGTGCAGGCGTCGGGCGCTGGGCTGTCCACGAAACTCGCTCTTGAATTTCTAGTGCTGACTGCTTCCCGCTCTGGTGAGGCCCGCGATGCGCTATGGTCGGAAATCGACCTAGCGGCAAAAGTGTGGATAATCCCGGCTCTGTTGCACAAATCGTGAGGGATTCCCTGCGTGACTGCAAGGTGTTAGTCGCAGGGTATGAGCAAACCTGCACCTCCGACCTACCGCACGACGAACTGGCGCTCTTACAACGCC
>NZ_JAFCTX010000032.1:0-52586 GCF_049896245.1 Cypionkella sp. TWP1-2-1b2
GCGAAGCTCCATAGGATGTGATTTGCCCATCTCGATCCCCTATATCTGGAAAGATCAGGGAATCAGAAACCGTCCAAGATGGGAAGCCTGAATCATATGAACGGCGACTTGCTCTAAGCGTTTGATTTTGAGAGATTGCTGCGCAGCAAAATCGCAGCATCCTCACCGCTGCGCTGCGCAGCAAAATCACACCGCCAGTTCCGCCGCCGCAACCGTCACCGCGCCCTTCAACGGCAAATCCAGCGCCGATTGCCCAATCTCGACGCCATAGCGCCCGGCCTCGACCAGCCGAGCCCGCCGCTCGACGCAGAACCACGCAAAGTCGCGCGCCGTCAAGCCCAACATCAGCCGCCGCTCGGCGCCAGCCGCCAATGCAACCTTGGCAAACGCTTTCAACTCTCGCGCCACCGCACTGGCCACCGGGTTCACATAAAGCTGCACCACCACCTGCACCCCATCGACAAACACCCGCGCCAGCCCTGCCGCGCGCGGGCCCAACCGCCACACCCCTGTCGCCGTCGCCTCAAACCGCGTTGAAATCCGCGCCGAGAAATGCGCCGCATCGGCGCCACCTTTCAACTGGCCAAACCAGAATCCGATCGACTCGGGCAGCTCATCCACCGCCGCAGGTTGGCCCGCAAGTTCACTATTGAAAAACATTTCCATTTTTAATGGCCCCGACAAGTTCGGCTGGAATTTGCCATTGTCGCAGCCATAGGCATAGTCCACGTCCACCCCTGCCGCGACCAAGCCGTCGTAGGGCGTTACCCGGTAATGCGCGTTCAACTGCGCCGAGCCGCCGCCCATGATCTGTGCCAGCTTGGCATTCGGACCGATCACCGCCAGTTTGCTGCCGACAAGCGGTAACACCCCGTCATTCGTCAACAAAACCGCCGCATCCGCCCCGACGCGCCGGATCAAAGCCCGGTGTTCGGGGCGATCATCGGCGCGCTCCGTCCATTCGGAATGATCCTCCAACGCCCCGGTTCGCGCCATCAGGCGCAGTACGTTCAGCGCGCGCTCGCGCACCAGATCCGCCGAAACCTCGCCCGCCGCAACCGCTGCACTCAGCTTGGCCCCGCGGTCGCGCGACGGCCCCGGCATCTCCAAATCCAAACCCGCACTGACGGTTTCAATGGTGGAATGGCTGCCAAACCAATCTGACAGCACCACCCCGTCAAAGCTCCAATCGCCGCGCAGCACGGTGGTCAGCAGCCATGTATGTGCGCTGGTGAAAATCCCGCCCAAGCGGTTGTAACTGCTCATCACCGCCCAAGTGTTTGCCTGCTTCACCGCCGCTTTAAACGGCACCAGATAGACCTCACGCAGTGTCCTCTCATCAATTTCGGACGAGATCGAGATGGGCTCAATCTGGGATTCATTGCCGACAAAATGCTTGATCGTCGCCGCCACGCCCTGCGCTTGCAGCCCGGTGATATAGCCGACCGCAAGCTCTGCGGTCAGGATCGGGTCTTCCGAACAACACTCAAAATTCCGGCCATTGGTCTGTCTGCGCTGGATGTTCACCGTCGGTGCCAGCAGCACGTGCGCGCCTTTCGACTTCACTTCCTCGGCCAAAGCCCCGCCGATTTCGCGCAGCAAATCCGGGTTCCACGTCGCCCCCAGCGCGATGCCCACCGGAAATGCCGCCGATTTCACCCCGCCAATCAAGCTGCCACCGCCGCGCGCACCGTTCGGCCCATCGGTGACGCGCAGCTTCGGGATGTTCAGCCGCTCCACGCCCGGCAGGCTCCAGAAATCCGCGCCCGACAGCAGGCTGACCTGTTCGGCCAGCGTCATGGCATCGACAAGATTGGTGATGCGGGCGATCTGGGTCATCATATCCACCGGGTTGCATGACCAAGGATTGCAGCCGAGGATGCGGCGTTGCAATGTGATTTTGCGGCGCTGTGGCAAGGCATGAAGAAAGTGTAAATGCACCCATGCTAACATATTGATTTTGCTTGGCAGAAAACCTGTCTACGCGAGGACACGGCCAAACGTGACGCCGCGTTTTCAATGACAAACTGCCAAATCACCGCCATCCTGCGCCGAACCCGGAGGACTAATATGCCCTATCCCCACCTGCTTGCCCCGCTTGATCTGGGTCATGTCACCCTGAAGAACCGGGTGCTGATGGGCTCGATGCATACCGGGCTGGAGGAGACTGGCGACTGGAACCGGGTGGCGGAATTCTACGCCACTAGGGCGCGGGGAGGGGTCGGATTGATGGTGACGGGCGGCATGGCCCCCAACCGCGAAGGCGGCGTTTTCCCCGGTGCTGCTGGCTTGTTCACGCCCAACGATATCGAAAACCACCGCATCGTGACGGACCGAGTTCACCAAGCGGGCGGCCTGATCGCCATGCAGATCCTGCACGCGGGCCGCTATGCTTATTCGAAAGACTGCGTCTCGGCTTCCTCGGTCAAATCCCCGATCTCGCCCTTCCCACCGCGCGCGCTGGATGAGCCAGGCATCGAGAAACAAATCGCCGACATCGCCACCGCCGCCAGCCGCGCCCGTGAGGCGGGCTATGACGGGGTCGAGGTGATGGGGTCGGAGGGGTATTTCCTGAACCAGTTCCTCGTCACCCACACCAACCACCGCGAAGATTGCTGGGGCGGCAGCTTTGAGAACCGGATGCGCCTGCCTGTCGAGGTGGTCCGTCGGGTCCGCGCCGCCGTGGGGCCGGATTTCATCCTGATCTACCGCATCAGCCTGATCGACCTGATCCCGAATGGCTCAACTTGGGACGAGGTCGTTCTATTGGCCCGCGCGATTGAAGCGGCGGGAGCGAGCATCCTGAACACCGGGATCGGCTGGCACGAGGCTCGCGTGCCGACCATCGCCACCTCGGTCCCCCGCGCCGCTTTCGCGCATCTGACCGCGCGGCTGCGGCCCGAGGTTTCGATCCCGGTGATCACCTCGAACCGGATCAACACGCCTGAGGTGGCCGAGGCTTTGCTGGTCTCCGGTGCCGCCGATATGGTGTCGATGGCGCGGCCGTTTCTGGCCGACCCGGATTTCGTCGCCAAAGCGGCGGCGGGCCGCGCGGAGCAGATAGCCCCCTGTATTGCCTGCAATCAGGCATGTCTGGACCATACCTTTTCCGGCAAGCTGACCTCTTGTTTGGTCAACCCGCGCGCCTGCCATGAAACCGTGCTGACCTACGACCTTGCCAAGGCTTCAAAACGGGTCGCGGTGGTTGGGGCCGGGCCTGCGGGGATGATGACGGCACTGGTCGCAGCAAGGCGGGGGCATCGGGTCACGTTGTTTGACCGGGCCGCGCAGTTGGGTGGGCAGTTGAATCTGGCGCGGTTGGTGCCGGGGAAAGAGGAGTTCAACGGGTTGGTGGAGTGGTTCGCGGCTTCTGTGGCCGAGGCGGGGATTGAGCTCAGGCTGGGGCAGGTGGCGGGGGTTGAAGACCTGCGCGGCTTTGATGAGGTGGTGGTGGCCACCGGGGTGCGCCCGCGTGATCCGGGGATTGCCGGGCAAGAGCGCGGGTTGAGTTATAGTGAGGTGCTGCGGGGTGCCCCGGTTGGGCGACGGGTTGCGGTGATCGGGGCGGGGGGAATTGGCTTTGATGTCGCCGAGTTTCTGGTGGCGGGAGGCCATTCGGTGACCGAGCATCCCGAGCAATGGCGGCGCGAGTGGGGGGTGGGCGATCCGGGAGTGACGGCTGGCGGGCTGGCGGAGCCTGCGCCCGACGCGCCGGCGCGCGAGGTTTGGTTGCTGCAAAGGAAGGCCGAGAAGCCGGGGCGGGGGTTGGGGAAGACGACGGGGTGGATCCATCGCGCGGCTTTGCAGATGAAGGGGGTGAAGATGTGGGGCGCGGTGAGTTATTTGGGGATCGAGGCTGGGGGGCTGCGGATTTCTCGGGACGGGGTTGAGGAATTGCTGGCGGTGGATCAGGTGGTTCTGTGTGCGGGGCAGGTGCCTGAAAGGGGTCTGGCGGATCGGTTGGCCGAGGCTGGAATTGCCGCCCATGTGATCGGGGGGGCGGATGTGGCGGCGGAATTGGATGCCAAGCGGGCGATTGATCAGGGCGCGCGGTTGGCGGCGCGGCTGTAAGTACCCACGCGTGGACACTTACAGCATCATATGATTTCAATGACTTAACGAGGGTCTGTTAACGGCTTGTTAAGACTTGCCCTCCAGCAGAATAGCATCCATCGCGTCTTTGACAGCGCCCATTGGTTTCGCGTTCGATCCCCAAGCCTGCACGAAATTGCCATCTGGCCCGATCAGCACTTTGTTGAAATTCCAACCCGGCACGAAACCCTGCGTGTCACTGACCCATGCGTAGAACGGATCGACCTCACCCGCCGCGACATGAGCGATTGTGGTCATCGGCAGGGTCAGGGCGTAGTTCAGCTCGCAGAATTCTTTCACCTCGGAGTTTGAGGCGAGCTCTTGATTGAAATCGTCTGAGGGCACAGCGAGCACCACGGCCTTGTCGCCGTAATAGTCGGAAAGTGCCTGCAAATCAGTGTATTGCGGGGTGAAGCCGCACATTGATGCGGTGTTGACCACCAGCACAGGCTTGCCGCGCCATTTCGCGGTGTCGTATTTTCCGCCGTCAATCGAGGTGAACTGAAAGCTTGGGGCGGCATCTGCGGCTTTGGCCATCTGGGTTGCTCCGGGTTGGATCATCAGCAAGGATGCAGCCAAGAGGGTGCTGAACACAAGTGAGCTTTGCAGGGTCATGCTAGCCTCCGTTACGGTTTAACGTAGATACGTTTTGACGGAGAGATTGGATCAATCGTTGACGGGTCGAGGTGTTGGGGGCAAGGGAAACGACTTACGCCAGCGGCAAAGATTGCCCTTGGGTAGTGGATTGGTAGATGATCTATTGCAGACCCTCAGCCTGTCTTGCACCCTTTCAACATGCCAGATTGAGAGGATCTCATGAGTATAATATCCGATGCGGAACTGGCCAAAAGGATGTTGCAGAACCTGCCTGTCGGCTCGCGAAGAAAGATCGCAATGATCGTCAGCCTAGCAACGCGCGATCTTCCCGATTTGGAGAACCTAGAAAACTCCACCAACTGCGCCGTCGTTAACTCGGCATTAGACTTGCTGGCAGAGAATCCCGACATCCAATCCTTTGGTAACATTCACAACTGGCGCTATGCTGAAATGGCCAGAGCCCCGTTTCCTATCCAACAACTCAAATAGCCGCCGTATCACACACCTGAGCATGGTCCTCAGCGAGATCAGAGACAATGAAGCTTGGGACTCATCTGACAACCGGAATGTTGACCAAGCTGCGCTGTCCAACAAACCTGCATTTGCAAAATCGGGCCAAAACACGCCTCAACCCCGAATCGTGTCGCCTTTTTGCAGGGTTGGGAACAGCTCAATCACCTCGCCGCCGATGGTGCCGGAGGAGTGCTTGCCCGCGATGATTTCGGCGGCAACGCGGCCGATTTCCAAGCGGCAGGCATCCATCGTGGCCAGTTTGCGCGGCAGGCCGTCGAGCAATTCGACGCCGTTAAACCCCGCAAGCCCGATCTGGCCCGGCACATCGAGGCCCTTGTGCAGGCAATAAAGCAAGCCACCTGCGCCGATCATGTCATTGGAATAATACAGAAAATCGACCTGCGGGCTGCGGGTCAGCACGGCTTCGGTCATCTCACGGCCTTTCAGCAGGGCGGAGCCGCCGGAATAAAACTCACGGTCGATCAGCGACAGGCCAGCTTTGGCGAGGGCTTCTTCAAAGCCTTCAAGGCGTTTGCGGGCGCGGTGATCGTGCGGCATCATCGTGCCAAGAAAGGCGATGTTGCGATAGCCTGCGGCGATGATCGCCTCGGCCATCTGACGGCCGGCGCGGCGGTGCGAGATGCCGACGGCAGAATCGACCGGGTTGCCGTCGATATCCATGATCTCGACAATCGGAATCCCGGCTTGCCCCAGCATGGCCCGGGCGGCTTCGGTATGTTCCAACCCGGCGATAATCACGCCCGAGGGCCGCCACGACAGCATCTCATAGAGCACGGATTCTTCGCGGTCTGGCGAGTAGTTGGTAACGCCAACAACGGGTTGCAGGCCGGTATCTTCTAGCGTGTCAGAGATACCCGTCATCACTTCGGGGAACACCATGTTCGACAGCGATGGGATGATCACGGCGACCAGATTGACGCGCTGGCTGGCCAAAGCCCCTGCGATCTTGTTGGGCACATAGCCCAAGCGGCGGGCGGCTTCCTGCACGCGCTCACGGGTGCTGTCGGACACATCGCCACGATTGCGCAGCACGCGGCTGACGGTCATTTCGCTGACGCCCGAGGCCTCGGAGACATCGCGGAGGGTCAGAGTGCGGCGTGGCTCGTGGGTCGGGGGTTTGCTCAAGGGGAATGGCCTGTGAAAGGATTTCTATCTTGTTATCGTCTATTCCGCATATGTCCAAGCCCCCGTCCAAATCCTTGGCAGAACGCTCTGCCGATGGGCGGGACTGCGCGGCAGATATACCAAGATAATGCTTGTTCCGAGGGCGGGGCTGCGATATGTTAGCGGTAACGGCATTCATGCTGGCGACATTCGGCGCGTCCTGCAAGCTCTCAACCCAGACGCGACGGACCCGAGGGGGAGTGGTGGGCCAAAAGTCACTCCCCCTTAATTTCCTATTGCTGTGCTGCGCCAAGCCTGTTGCATCTGTGCAGGATTTTTCGCATGTAGGATCGCGTGACTCCGTAGCTCAGCCGGATAGAGCGACGGTTTCCTAAACCGTAGGCCGCGTGTTCGAATCACGCCGGGGTCACCATTCCTAATCAGGGCGGAGCTAAAAAGGACGGGGCGTGGCGATGCGCGACAAGGTTCTCAGCGATTTTCTGGATGCCGCCGCAGTGGGGCTTGCCGTGACCACGGGGGCGGCTGCGTTGGTTGCCGCCGAGGTGGTGACGCGGTGGCAGGGTCGGGTTGGTGGGCCGCGGGGTGGGGCGGAAAGATTGCCTGTGTGCGATTGGATCGCCCCGGCTGTGGCGGCTCATCCGGGGGCTTTGGCGCAGAGTTTTGCCAAGCTTGCACCGGGGTTGCGCTGGCAGCGGCGGGCTTCGGCGGACCCACGCGATGCGGCGTTCTGGAACGGGCACGCCAATGCGCTGGTGCTTGGGCCGGGCGGGCTGGAGGAGCGGGATGATGTCTGGCTGGGGGTGACGGTGATGGTACCGGGCACTTTGTATCCCGATCATAGCCATCCACCTGCCGAGGTCTATCTGCCGCTGAGCGCCGGAGAGTGGTGGAACGCCGGGATGGCCTGGACCGATCCGGGGCCGCAGGGATTCATCTACAACCCGCCGGGGATTTTGCATGCGATGCGGGCGGGGCCGGAGCCGTTTCTGGCGCTGTGGTTTTTGCCGATTTAACCGAGGCTTAGGCCGGGCCCGCTGTGGTGCGGGCCCCTGATTTTAGGCGTCGAGATGCTCGACGTTCAGCGCGTTGGCTTGGATGAATTCGCGCCGGGGCTCCACCACATCGCCCATCAGTTTGGTGAAGATGTCATCGGCTTCCGCCAGATCATCGACCTTGACTTGCAACAGGGTGCGGGCTTCGGGGTCGAGGGTGGTTTCCCAAAGTTGTTCCGGGTTCATCTCGCCCAGACCCTTGTAGCGTTGCAGGGTCAGGCCCTTTTCGCCCTCGGCCAAGATGGATTTCAGCAGGTCAATCGGGCCGTGCACCAGTTGTTCGCGGTCTTTGCGGCTCAGCCGGGCCGGGTCGCGGTAGTGGTCGCGGGTCTCGCGTGAGATTGCCGCCAGTCGGCGGGCCTCGCCGGAACGCAGCACGGCCCCGTCCAAAGTGCGCAGTTCTTCGACGCCGCGCAGCACACGGGACAGGCGGATGCCGTGGTCTTGGGTGATGCGGCCGCTCCAGCCTTTTTCGTATTCCGGGGCGATCAGGTTCAGGCGGGTGGCGACGGTGGTGGCGACGGCTTGCAGATCGGCGTCGGCTTGGCCTTGGTCGAAAGCGCCTGCGAGGGCGGCTTGTTCGAGAATACCGCGCGGGTAGTTGGTCGGGAAGCTGTCCAAAACGCGGCGGAACTGGCGCGCGCCGTCGATGACGCGGCGCAGGTCGGCGCCAGCGATTTCTTCACCCGTCGGCAGCGCCAGAACCGCCCCTTCGACGCCCATGTCGATCAGGTAATCTTCCAGCGCGGCTTGGTCTTTTATGTAAACCTCGGACTTGCCGCGCGCGACTTTGTAAAGCGGCGGTTGGGCGATATAGAGGAAGCCACCTTCGATCAGCTGCGGCATTTGCCGGAAGAAGAAGGTCAGGATCAGGGTGCGGATATGCGCGCCATCCACGTCAGCATCGGTCATGATGACGACCTTGTGGTAACGCAACTTCTTGATATCAAACTCATCCCGACCAATGCCGGTGCCAAGGGCGGTGATCAGCGTGCCGATTTCTTGGCTGGCGAGCATCCGGTCAAACCGGGCGCGTTCGACGTTCAGGATCTTGCCTTTCAACGGCAGCACAGCCTGATTGGCGCGCGAGCGGCCTTGCTTGGCGGAACCACCAGCCGAATCCCCCTCGACGAGGAAAATCTCGGCCTTCGAGGCGTCTTTTTCCTGACAATCGGCGAGTTTGCCGGGCAGGTTGGAGATATCCAATGCGCTCTTGCGACGGGTCAACTCCCGTGCCTTGCGGGCAGCTTCGCGGGCCATGGCGGCCTCGATGATCTTGCCGACAATGATCTTGGCATTCTGCGGGTTTTCTTCAAACCACTCCGACAGCTTTTCGTTGACCATATTCTCGACCGCCGGGCGCACTTCGCTTGAGACCAGTTTGTCTTTGGTCTGGCTGGAGAATTTCGGATCGGGCACTTTCACCGACAGCACGCAGGTCAGGCCTTCACGGGCATCATCGCCGGTGAAGTCGATCTTCTCGCGCTTGGCGATGCCAGACGACTGCGCATAGGCGTTGATGGTGCGGGTCAAAGCGCCGCGGAAGCCCGCCATATGGGTGCCGCCATCGCGCTGCGGGATGTTGTTGGTGAAGGGTAGCACCATTTCATTGTAGCTGTCGTTCCACCACATCGCGACTTCAATTACGATGCCATTGCGTTCACCAATCATATAGATCGGCTCTGCCATTATCGAGGTTTTGGAGCGGTCGAGGTATTTCACGAATTCCTTCACGCCGCCGTCGTAATACAACTCGGTGCGCAGGGGTTCGGCGGGGCGTTCATCTTCGATGATGATCCGCACGCCCGAGTTCAGGAACGCCAGCTCGCGCAACCGATGCTCCAGCGTTTTGAAGCTGTATTCCAGATTGGAAAACGTGCCGTCCGGGATGTTGGTTTTGGCCGCCGCCAGAAAGCGCACTTCGGTGCCACGCATGCCGGGGGCGGGGCCAACCTCGTAGACATGCACCACACATTCGCCATGCTCAAAGCGGGCGCGGTATTCGGTATCATTGCGCCAAACCGTCAATTCCAGCCATTCCGACAGCGCATTGACGACGGAAACGCCAACGCCGTGCAAGCCGCCGGAAACCTTGTAGGCGTTGCCGGACTCGTCGGTGTTGTTGAATTTGCCGCCCGCGTGCAGCTGGGTCATGATGACCTCTGCGGCGGAAACGCCTTCCTCTTTGTGGATATCCACCGGGATGCCACGGCCATTGTCGCGCACCGAAACCGAACTGTCGGCGTGGATTTTTACCGTCACCGCCGTGGCATGTCCGGCCAAGGCTTCGTCAATGCCGTTGTCGACGACTTCATAGACCATGTGGTGCAGGCCCGAGCCATCGTCGGTGTCGCCAATGTACATGCCCGGACGCTTGCGAACAGCCTCTAAGCCCTTGAGAACTTTGATAGAATCGGCACCATAGGATTCAGTCTTCTTGGGCTCTTCGGCCATGTGGTTTTCACCCCTTGAATTACCTTCGCAATATAGCGGTTCAGGGGGGGGATGTCACGCCTTGGGCACAAGATTTAGCGGTTTGACGCCGCAATCACCAGACCCACGCCGATCAGCAAAATACCCGAAATCAGATTGAGTTTGCGGACACTTTCCGGGCTGGACAGCAGTTTGCGGGCGCGGTCGAGAAACAGCGCAAGGCCGAGGTTGCCAAGCATCGGCACCAGCGCGGAAATCAGCAGAATTGCGACAATGTCGGGGATTTTGACGCGGGAAAGATCGAAGAACCCCGGCAACACGCCCATGTAGAACAGGATGGCTTTTGGGTTGCCGATCACCGCCGCCACACCCACCGCAAAGCCCGCCCACATGCCGGGTTTGGTCATGTGGCCATCGGTGGTGGGGGCCACGGCGGGTTTGCGGATCAGCAGGATACCCATGACGATGAACACCACAGCGGCGACCCAGCGCAGGGCGTGCAGGAAATCGGCGTAGACCGAGACGATCCATGTCAGGCCAAAGATCGCGGCCATCGGCCAGATCAGATCGCCCAAGGCGACGCCTATTGCCAAGGGCCAAGCGCTGGCAAAACCACCCGACAAGGCGCGGGCGGTCAGCGCCACCCAGACCGGACCGGGGATCACCCACAACAGCGCCATGCCGCCTGCGTAAAGGATCAGTTCGTACAGGGAAACGGTCATGACGCTGGCTTTCTGGTGGTTAGGGCGAAGTGGTGGGTCGTTCGCTTCTGACCTGCGATATGCCACCCGTCTCGGCCACGGTAAAGCTTTGCGCCCTTGGCCCAAGGCTGTCGAACAGGGCGGCTTCGGTTCCGGTCATCAGGGCTTGCGCACCCAAAGCACAGAGCTCGTCGTAAAGGGCGGCGCGGCGGTCGATGTCGAGATGGGCTGCGACCTCATCCAGCAGCAGGATGGGGGCTGCGCCAAGGTCGGTCGCCAGCGCGCGGGCATTGGCGAGGATCAGACTGATCAGCAGCGCCTTTTGCTCTCCGGTCGAGCATTGCTCGGCGGGCACGGCTTTGGCGGCAAAGATCGCTGACAGATCGGCGCGGTGCGGGCCGACCAGCGTGCGGCCTGCGGCCATATCGCGGCGGCGGTTTTCCGACAGGGCTGTGGCAAGGTCATCGGCATCCTCGCCGATCAGCGTCAGATCGGCGCGGGGGAAGGCGGTTTCGGCATCCTGCTGGGCTTGGCGCAGCCGGGTCAGGGCGGCTTGACGGTTGCCGGTGATCTGCGCGCCAGCAAAGGCCATTTGGGATTCCAGCGCACCGTACCAATGCGGGTCGGTGATCTGATCCTTCAGCAGGCGGTTGCGATCGCGCATGGCTTTTTCATAACCCAGCACCGCCTCGGCATGGTCTGGGGCGAAAGACAGCGTCATGCGGTCAAGGAAGCGGCGGCGACCCTCGGCAGCCTCGATCCACAAACGGTCCATCGCGGGCACCAGCCACAAAACGCGGGCGATGCGGCCCAAGGCGGTTTGGGTGGCAGATTTGCCGTCGATGCGGACAGAGCGGGTATCGCCGCCCTCGGCCCAGGTTTCGACCTGATGATCGGCCCCAAAACCACGCAGATCGGCGGTGACCTTCCAGCCTAAGGCTTCCGGCTTGCGGGCAATTTCATCGGCTGTTGCCCGCCGCAACCCCCGACCGGGCGACAGCAACGACACCGCCTCCAGGATATTGGTCTTGCCCGCGCCATTGGGGCCGACAATCGCCACCGGGCGGCCATCAAAGGCCAGCCGCGCGGCTTTGTGGCTGCGGAAATGCGAGAGGGTGAGCGCGGTAATAGCCAGGCTATTGGGGGCGGTCATCTGGATGCACCCAACCTATCGGTGGCGCGTAACTTTGGGGACGAACCAGTAATTTCCCGCTAGGGGCATTGAACATTGCCGGGAAGACAGATGCATCCAGATCGGTCACGCTCAGACCAATGTTGGCGTCTGACAAGTCACGCAAATGCTTGGACTTTTCTCTACCTGGTGGTGTAACAACAACCCGTTTTACCGTCGGACAGCTATCGCGCAAGGATCTGAGCGTTGCAGCTTGATCGGTATCGGCAGAGATCAGGAACATGACATCAATCTCACCAGCTATCGCGTGGTGAAATGCCGAGAGTGCGACGTTGATGTCCGTCTCTTTTTCTCGCGGTTGATCCCAGCGGTGATCACATTTTTTGCAGTTGGCGGGCTCCTTGGTGGTGTGACCTAGAAGGACCTTGAGGCCTGTCGCTTCAAGTGCCGCATTATATGTTTCGTGGCGCTTGCGCTTGTCAAAATCACTCGGAAAATAGGCCGTTCCGAATACAATGTGATCAATCGAATGCGCGTGGCCACGCGCAAAACGTTCAGCAAGCCGTCTCAGATTGAGCCACTTCAAATAGGGTTGGTTTAGATCAGCAATGGCATGGTAAAGGTTAAATCCATCAATATAGACGCCTCCTCGTAAGCGGCGCGTTATTGACATCTTAACTCCTTGTGCGCATATTGCGTTTGCACCGCTGGATGGTCCGCCCAACAGCCCCCCCGCAGACCACGGTCTGCGGGGTTATTTTTTATCAAACCCGCATCGGCATGACGACATAGACCGCCGACATATCATTGCCTTCGCGCATCAGCGTCGGATCACCTGACGAGTTGAACAGGAACACCGCGTTTTCGCGATCTACTTGGCTGGCGATTTCCAGCAGGTATTTGGCGTTGAAGCCAATTTCCAGCCGCTCATCGGAATAAGCCACGGCGAGTTCTTCCTCGGCGGCACCGGAATCGGGGGCGTTGACCGAGAGGATCAGGCGGTCTTCGTCCAAAGAAAGCTTCACGGCGCGCGAGCGTTCCGACGACACCGTGGCCACACGGTCGACGGCTTTGGCGAACTCAGACGCGTCCACTTCCAAGCGGCGGGTGTTGCCGGTGGGGATGACGCGGGTGTAGTCGGGGAAGGTGCCGTCGATGACTTTTGAGGTCAGGGTGATCAGGGGGGTGGCGAAGCGCACCTTGGTTTCCGACACCGATACGGCGATGATTGCGGAATCATCGTCCAGCAGTTTCTTCAATTCGTTCACAGTCTTGCGCGGCACGATCACGCCGGGCATGCCCTGCGCGCCTTCCGGTAAGGGCGCATCAATGCGGGCCAAGCGGTGGCCGTCGGTCGCCACACAGCGCAGCACGGCACCCACGTCTCCGGTCGAGACATGCATGTAGACGCCGTTCAGGTAATAGCGGGTTTCCTCGGTGGAAATCGCGAATTTCGCTTTATCAAACAGGCGGCGCAGCACCGGGGCGGGGGCCGCGAAGTTTGAGGAATATTCCGAGGTCGCCATCACCGGGAAATCTTCGCGCGGCAGGGTGGCAAGGCTGAAGGTGGACCGGCCTGCGGCAATGGTCAGACGGCCGGTGGCGGCGTCTTCGGTCAAAGCCACCAATGATCCATCGGGCAGCTTGCGGATGATCTCGTGCAGCATCACGGCGGACACCGTGGTGGCCCCGACGCGTTCCACCATGGCGGGGGCGCGGTCAACCACTTCGATATCCAGATCGGTGGCGCGGAACGACACGGTGTCACCCTCGGCCTCGATCAGCACGTTGGCGAGGATCGGAATGGTGTTGCGGCGCTCGACCACCGATTGCGCCTGTGCCAGCGCCTTAAGCAGAGTTGCGCGTTCGATGCTGATCTTCATGTCGTTCCCCTTGGTGGCGCCCCCGTGCAGGGACGTCGAAACTATCCGGTTTTGGCCGGTTCACAAGCATTTTCGGGACTTTGCGGTTGAATACGCAAGTCGTCAAGCCTGCGGACCCCGCTTTAGGTCTGCAACTGACGCCGCAGCAGTTGCAGATCGTCGGAAAGCTGCGAATCCACGGTCATCAGCTCTTCGATTTTACGCACGCCGTGCATGATCGTGGTGTGATCGCGACCGCCAAAGCGGCGACCAATCTCGGGCAGGCTGCGCGAGGTCAGTTGTTTGGAGAAATACATCGCGACCTGACGTGGGCGGGCAATGTTGCGCAAGCGTTTCGGGCCGATCATATCCGACAGGCGGATGTTGTAATGCTCGGCAACCTTGCGTTGGATTTCCTCGATGGTCAGCTTGCGATCGCTGGCGCGCAGGATGTCGGCGAGGCAATCTTGCGCCAGTTCCAGTGTGATTTCGCGGCCCACCAGCGAGGCGAAGGCGAACAGCCGGGTCAAAGCGCCTTCCAGCACGCGGACGTTTGTGGTGATGCGGTGGGCGAGGAATTCGAGAACTCCGGTTGATATCGCCAAGCCTTTGTATTGCTGGCGGTAATACTCGGCTTTTTGTTGCAGGATACCAAGGCGGAGTTCGTAGTCTGTAGGGTGCAGATCGACCACCAAGCCGCATTGCAGGCGGGATTTGATGCGGTCTTCCAGATCCTTAATCTCGCCCGGCGCGCGGTCTGCCGAAATCACGATCTGTTTGTTCTGATCAATCAAAGCGTTGAAGGTGTGGAAGAATTCCTCTTGGGTGCTGTCTTTGCCCGCGATGAATTGCACATCATCGACCATGAGTACGTCAACCGAGCGAAACAGCTCTTTGAAATCCATGATCTGTTTGTCACGCAGGGCTTGCACGAAGCGATACATGAATTGCTCGGCTGACAGATACAGCACGCGCAGCTGCGGCTGACGCGATTGCAGTTCGTGGGCAATCGCATGCATCAGGTGGGTTTTGCCCAAGCCGACGCCGCCATAAAGGAACAACGGGTTGAAAGTGACCGGGCCACCTTCGGCCACACGACGCGCGGCGGCATGGGCCAACTCATTTGGCTTGCCGACAACGAAGCTGTCGAAGGTAAAGCGGGTGTCCAAAGTCGCACCGGGCAGCTCATCATCCGAACGGGCGCGGCTGGGCTTGGGCGCGCGGGCGGGTTTGTCGGCGGCGAGCGGGGCCGCCGGAGCGTTGGCTGCCTGCACCATCGGCACGAAGAATTCGGTGCGGCCTGCGGCATGGCCTTCGGCGTTCAGCAAGCCAAGGATATGGTCGGAATAGTTGCGCGACACCCAGTCGCCGAAAAACGTTGTCGGCACTTCGAAACGTGCGACGCCATTGGTCAGACCAGCCCAGCGCAAGGGCTCGATCCAACTGGTAAAATTGTTCTTGCCGATCCGCTTTGCCAGCGTCTCGCGTACCTTGCCCCAAGCCTCATGCGTCATTGTCTCGTCTTCCCCAAGCGCCTTTCGGAGACCCGATGGCGCTTTCTAGTTGTCCCACGTACCCACGCGGTTCAGCACGACTGTTTCCACCGGTAAAACACCCAAGGAAGGCAGGTGAAACCACCATGCCTGCTTGAGCGTCCCGGCCCGGTGGCGGGGACAAAACTGTGACAACCGCAACCGGGTGACCCGGTGGCGGTGTTTGATGCCTCTGTTGGCCGAATCTCGGCGCAAGCAGTGTAACATTCGGACGGCAAAGGATAATTTCAGGTTGTTTTACGCTTGGCTTGGCAGCTGCGCCCCTGATTATTCTGCTTTGACGGCGTCATGTCCCCCAGACGAAGTGAATCGCTTGGGCAAGTTAGCAAGCCGCCGCAGGGCCCTGCAACCGATCTTGTTGCTTGACAGGAGTTTGCTTTCGCGAATCCCCCGGAGCTTGCAATTCGGCAACGCTGCGGGCGGAAAGGTTCGAAAATCAGCGCTCGGAATCGGCAAGCGGCTTGCGTTTTCGGAAATCAGGACAGCGGAGGTGACCGATTCTGCAGCGGGGTATCTGTGCGGAAATGCGATAGGGCGCGGCCTTTCGGCGCGCCCCCTATCATGACGTAAGGTCAGCTTGGCTGGTCAGCCGAGCGTGTTAGGCTGCCGTGGTTGCCAGCGCTTTGACGCGCGAAGCCAGACGCGAGATTTTGCGCGACACGGTGTTTTTGTGCATGACACCTTTCGAGACGCCACGCGCCAGTTCAGGCTGGGCGTTTTTCAGCGCCAGAGCAGCGGCGTCCTGGTTGCCGGAAGCCAGCGCTTCTTCGACTTTGCGCAGGAAGGTGCGGATGCGCGAGCGGCGTGCTTTGTTGATGTCTTGACGGGCATCGGCTTGGCGTGCGCGCTTTTTGGACTGGGCAGTGTTTGCCATCGGTATGGTATCCTTGGGGTCAATTCAAATATGTCGCGCAAAAGCCCCAAGGCCCCCTCATAGATGAAGGGATGATTCTGCCTAGAGCGGGCTCACACGCATGTATCGCAGGCCTATAGGGGAAAGGGCTGCGAAAGGGAACAGCAAATCTGCGGCGGCGTTGCGGGCCGTTGACCCTTCGCGCGCTGCGGGTGATGTTGACCGCAACGATTGCCCGCTTTGACTGAATGGACCCTTGCTGATGGATATGACCCGCCCGCCCGCCCCTCTGTCTGCGACGGCTTTGGCGATGATCGCAAGCCCGGATATCTTCACCAATCCGCGCCGCACACAGGTGACGCGCTCGGTCTATGACGGCGTGCCGATTTTCTTCACCGTGGCGGATCGCAAGGACCGGATTCAGGCGCGCCATGCCAAGGGGCGGTTTTATGAGCCGGAGGAGTTGAAGCTGATCGCGCAGCATTTCCCGCGTGGTGGGGTGTTTTGCGATGCCGGGGCGAATATTGGCAACCATTCGATCTATGCGCTGAAGCTGCTGGGGGCCTCGGTCAGCATCCCGTTTGAACCGAATCCGGCGGCGTATGAGTTGTTTCTGTCGAATATGATCCTGAACGGCGTGCTGGACCGGGTGAACCTGTCGACGCTGGGCTATGGCTTGTCGGACCGCAGCGATGCGCCGCCGATGAGCCTTGAGGCGCGCGAGAAAAATCTGGGGGCGACGCGGCTGGTGGCCTCGGACGAAGGCCAGATCAGCATGGCCACGGGCGATGCGCTGCTGGATGGCGCGCGGATTGACTTTCTGAAGGTCGATGTGGAAGGCATGGAATTGGAGGTGTTGCGTGGCTTTGAGCAGACCATAGCCGCCGCGCGCCCGTCGATTTTCCTGGAGGTCGATCACAAGAACAATGACGCGCTGATGGCTTGGGCGGCAGGGCTGGGTTACACTGTGCTGGTCGAGGGGCGGTCGTTCAAAATGAACCGCAATGTGCTGTTGGGGCCGTTGGTGTCGTAAAAAGGCCGCCACGAGGGGTCGCAGCGGCCTTCAAGCTCAGGTGAGGATCAGGCGTTTTCTTTGGTCATCAGGGTTTCGGTCGAGGCGAAGAACATCGCCTGACTGACCGACGACCGCACCTGTTCCTCGGTATAGGGCTTGTTGATCAGGAAGGCAGGCTCGGGGCGGTGCCCGGTCAGCAGGCGTTCGGGGAAAGCGGTGATGAAGATCACCGGAATCTGCTCAAACCCACCAAGGATTTCGTTCACCGCGTCGATGCCAGACGAAGCGTCGGCCAGATGGATATCGGCCAGAATCAGATCAGGCATATCGGCTTTCGCCAGTGCCACCGCTTCTTTGCGGGTGCGGGCCACGCCGGTAATCTGGTGACCCATGCCCTCGACGATGGCGATGATATCCATTGCGATGATGGCTTCATCCTCGATCACCATGACGCGACCGCTGACGGTGCCGGTCATCTCATGTAGGGCCGAAGTGATCAGACCTTGGGCTTCTTCGGCGTCGATTTGCATGATCGCGCCGATTTGGTCCAAGCTGAAACTTTCGACGAAATGCAACAACAAAGCCTCGCGGCTGTTTGGGGTCAATTCGGCCATATGTGCCTGGGCTGCGGCAGACAGGCGGTTGTCGGCTTGCGCGACAGGCGCGCCAGAACTGGCCCAAACCATGTGGAACACGTTGAACAGAGCCACTTTCGCATCGCTTGCATTTGCAATCAGTGCAGGTTCAGCCAAAATAGTTTCCAAAGCGGCCAGTGCATACTGATCGCCGCTGGTTTGATTGCCTGTTAAAGCGCGCGCATAACGGCGCAGGCTGGGCAAATGTAGGGCGACCAGATCGGAAAGATTTGCGCTGGCATCAGTGCTCATTTTTTTACTTCCTCATAGATTTTCTTGGGAACCAAACGCATGGCCGCGCGTTTGGTTCCGTGAGCAGGACGGGAAATTGTGAAAATGCGTAATCAGGGATCGAAACCGGAGCAGGATGGTCAAGCCGATCAGATCAAGGCTCAAATCGAAGAAAACCTCAAGCGGGTATACCAGTCGGCGCTGGTCGAGGAGGTGCCTGACCGCTTTAAGCTGTTGTTGCAGCAGTTGAAAGACAAAGAGGCGCAGCAGAACGAGGTGCAGAAATGAGCCTTGCGGTGGCCACGGATATTGATCCGCGCGACCAGTTGGTCGAGCATCTTCGCCCGCTGCGGGCCTTTGCGATCAGTCTGACGCGCAATGTGACGGCGGCGGATGATTTGGTGCAGGAAACCATTCTGAAGGCTTGGGCCAGTATCGACAAATTCCAACGCGGCAGCAATTTGCAGGCATGGTTGTTCACCATTTTGCGCAACACCTATTACTCGTCCTTGCGCAAATCGCGTCGTGAGGTTGCTGACCCGGATGGGGCCTACGCTGCCACCCTCAGCGTCAAGCCCGACCACGACGGGCGCATGGCCTTCACCGATTTCCTGCGCGCTTTTGATGCGTTGTCGGATGAACACCGCGAGGTGTTGATTCTGGTCGGGGCTTCGGGGTTTACCACCGAAGAAGCCGCCGCGATGATGGGTGTAGCGGCGGGCACGGTGAAAAGCCGGGCGTCGCGGGCGCGCAAGCGGTTGTCACATCTGCTGGGTCTGGCAGAGGGCGAAGGCATGTTCTCGGGGATTGATGCTGTAACCGATGCGGTGATTGGACGGGCCGCGGCCGCGATGGGATGACAGAACCGTCCCCTCCCCCGCCGTTCCTTGATGCGCGCCCGCCGTTTCACCAACGGCTTGGCGTGCGCTTGGCATTGATGGTGGCGCTTGCGATGCTGCCTTTGGGGTTTCTGGGTCTGGTGCAATCGCAGGCGGCCAACAGCGAATCCGAACAGCGGGCCAATCTGGCGATCATGGATGAAACCACCCGCGCGGCGGCGCCGGAGATCAGGCTGATCCAATCTGCGCAGGTGATGGTGGCGACTTTGGCGCAGAGCGTGGGACCGGTTTTGGCCGATACCGCCGCCTGTCGGCGTTTGATGGCGGCGATGGCGGCACAAGAACCTGCGCTGTCCTTGGTGGCCTATGTGCCGCTGTCGGGCAAAATGACCTGCGCCTCGACCGGGAAAGACTTTGATTTTTCTACCAATCCGCGGTTCCCAAGGGTGGCGAAGCTCGATCACCCCGGCTTTTCGGTCAACCCGAAAGGGCCGGTTTCGGGGGTTTCGGTGTTGGGGGTGTCGCATCCGGTCTATGATGCCAATGGCACGCGGATTGGGTTTGTTTCGGCGTCGATGCCGCATAAGGCGCTTGAAGATGTCGGTATCCTCGTGGCCGATACCAGCCCGCGCGATCCGTTGGCTTTGCTGACCTTTGACGGCGATGGCACGGTGCTGACCTCATCTGTCGGGCTGACGAATGCGCCTTACAGTGTGCCGCTTAATAAAACGCTGAAGGATCTGGCCGCTGGTGGGGCGCAGACATTCATGGCCCGTACTGTGGGTGGCGAGCAGCGGATTTTCTCGGTGGTGCCGATTGCCGAGGGGCTGTTTGTGCTGGGCTCATGGAGCCGGGCCGAAAGCGTGTTTGTGCTGGGCTATAACGTCAGCCCCTATGTGTTTACGCTGTTGATGTGGCTGGCGGCGATGTGTGTGGCGCTGCTGGGAGCCGAGACTTTGGTCGCGCGGCACATGCGGCATTTGGGCAGCGCCATGACCGCGTTTGCCGGCGGGGATCGCAAGCGGGTGGCGCTCGATCTGTCGCGCAGCCCGGCAGAGATCATCGAACTCGGGCGGTCCTATGAGGTTTTGACCGAAACCATCCTACATGATGAAGCCGAGCTGGAAAACATGCTGCGGCAAAAGGAAACGCTGCTGCGCGAGGTGCATCACCGCACTGGCAACAGTTTGCAACTGATCGCCTCGATCATGCGGATTCACATCCGGCAGGAGAAATCTGACGCAGTGCGTAGTATTCTGGAAGGGCTGCATGACCGGGTGATGGCGTTGGCGACGGTGCATGTGGGGCTTTATGAGACCGCAGGGCAGAAAGACGTTAAGATGGACGCGCTGTTTTCCGGGGTAATCCGGCAGATCAGCGGCATGGGTAAGAAAGCCAGCAAGAAGCCGCAGATCGCCACGGATTTTGAGCCGATACAGCTGATCCCGGATCAGGCGGTGCCATTGGCGCTGCTGTTGACCGAATTGCTGGCCAGTATGCCTGCGAGTGAGGCGCAGATTGGGCAGGTAGAGGTCTCGCTGCGATTGCTGGAAGGACAGCAAAAGGCGCGGTTGCATATCAAAGGTCCGGCGAGTTTGGGCACGGCGGCCTCGGATCAACCAACCCCGACCGCGATTGGCAGCCAGCTGGTGCGCGGTTTTGCCCAGCAGATCGGTGGCGCGGTCGTTGTCGCAAATACGCCCGATGTGGTGGATGTGACGGTGGATTTCCCAATCCGCGAAGGCTTTGATCCCTAGAGCGGTTTGCGCTTACCTTGCACCGGAATTCGCGCCAAGACCTGCGCGAATTTTGCTACGGTTTGTCTGAGACAGATCGCAAACCGGTTCAGGCCTTGTTGGTTGATCGCAGATAAAAGGAAACGTCGCTGTCTTGCGACAGCGACGCCTTTTCGGACCTAGAAGTTAACAACCTACGCTACGAGGAGTTACGCAGGCTGTGGCTTCCGGCCAGAATGTCCATCGCCTCATTGGCGCGGCGACGTTCATGCGCAAGCAGACGCCGAGTTTCTTCTAACAAACGGTCGCGTTCTTGCGCCAGTTTGCGATCATGCGCGGGGCGACGCAGCAAGGCGGCTGACACCGCAGCCCCCAGCGCCAAGGCAGCCCCGGTGATGGCGACCGGATGATCATTGATCGCCTTGGCGGTCGAGGCGCGCAGCGAAAGTTGCGCCTCATAGGCCGCTTCGCGCGCTGCCAGAATACGATCCTGTGCGGCGGTGGAAAGCTGATCCAAGCCCCGCCGCATACTTTTGCGCACATCGCGCGCCAGGTCGGCCAGCACGGCGGCACGCTGTTTGGCGTATTCAAGACCATCCAGCGCCAGCGCCTCTAGCTTGTGCAGACTGGCATTGGCCTGGGTGCGCAGGGCTTCAGCCTCGGCGATCCAGTCAAGATCGTCATCTTCCAGCGGTTGCGTCGGGCCGCCTTCATCTTCCCAACGCGCCTGTGCCTCATAAGCGGTGCCGCTGAGGCCATCCGTCTCGGAGGCGGCAGAGGTGCGGCGCAGCAGATACCACGCCAGACCGGCCCCAGCCACCGAGACCAGCACCGGGTTGGCGCGGGCGACTTTGCCCAGCGTTTGCGCATGCGCCAGCAGATCACCACTGACACCTTGCTGCGTGAAACGATCACTCATCTTCGCCAACGAGGCTTTCAGCGCCGCACGGTCTTGCTGCAGCTGGCGCTCGATCAGGTCAGGTTTAAGATTGTCCATTCGCATCAGGCTCTCCTATTTGGTTGGGGCCTCGTTCGTTTGGGCCTATTCTGTGCGGGATCACCCGCGACGGTTGCGATTGCGGGTCTGCGATTGGATCAAATGCGCGAAGGCAAAGCCAAGCACGGCGGCACCAGCGGCAACGGTTCCGGGGTTGCGGCGCGCATAAGCTTTGGTGCTGCTGACCAGATCGCTGATCGAACCCGCGCGCAGATGATCGGCTGCATCCGACACAGCCTCGACCACCCGGCCCGAAGCCGCCCGTGTGCCATCCGCCGCATCATGCAGCGCTTTGGCCAGACGATCGCCGCCATCCGACAGTTTGGATTTGGCCGAACGGAAACCCGATTGCGCCGCATCGCTCAGATCATCCAGACGATCTTCGGCAGCAGCGGCAGCCTCGGCAGCCTGTGCTTTAAGCTTGCGCGCGGAGGTTTGGCCAAGGTCTTTCGAATCATCCAAAGCCTCGGTCGCAGTGTCGCGTGCCTTGCGGCCCAGTTGCGATACTTTATCCGCAGCTTGATCAGTTGCCTCGTCAGCGGCATTTTTTGCGTTCGAGACGGTATCTTTCAGGGTATTCGCGTTCATCATCTGTCCTTTGTCTTATAGCGCGGCCAGGCGTCTGGAGAGGCCCCAGACGATCAGGCAGCAAATCGGGTTTGAACGTCAGCAGCAAGGCCACGCTTTGCCACCGGGATACCGGCTGGCTCAGGCTGGGCGCGTAACCCATAGCTGTGCCGTCATCGCATCTCTGCCGGAACAACGCAGGCGGCTTGAGGTTGGTTCCCGAAAAAATTCGGCCACATGAAAATTCCGCAGTTTATCCATTTTGCAAGGTCGCAAAATAACCGGGAACCAGAGCCTGCGAGGCGCGTTGATCCAACATCATATCCACGACAGCCACTGCGATGCGTCGCTAAATCTTACAGCTGGCAAATTTTACAGGAGAAACACCATGCTGAGTTGGGCCCTGACCTTTCTGGTCATCGCATTGATCGCCGCCGCTTTGGGCTTTGGCGGCATCGCTGGCACCTCTGCCGGTATCGCTAAAATCCTGTTTTTCATCTTCCTTGCCCTGTTCGTGATTTCGCTGATTGCGCGGCTTTTGAACGGCAAATCGCGACTCTGACGGCATTTCTGACGTTCCCTGCCTTCTTCTCCCTGAAGGCCACCTCAGACCGCAGGTTCGCCCTGCGGTCTTTTTTATGTATTTCAAAGTATTTCGGCAAAGTGTGGCCGATGCACATGAGTCCGCCAACAGTTGACCTGAACGGTTTCCAAAATAGATATAGATTATTTGCAAATGGCAACTTTCGTCCCATTTATGCGGCAGGATGCGCAAGTGAAGCGGCTTTAGGTACAAGGTATCGGGCAATGGACGGGATCGAAACCCCCTCACAGGTTTGGCCGAGCCAAGGTGATGCGCCGCAGGGTATGTTGGCACGGGTTACCGAGATGACGCTGGCCAAGCGTAGCTTTTGGTATGAGGTGGCCTTCTCGGCCTGCGCTTTTGCACTGGCTTTGTATATCCGTTTTATTTCTGATCCGATGCTGCCGCCCGGCTTCCCGTTTTTGACGTTCTTTCCGGCAGTGTTGTTGAGTTCGGCTTTCGCTTCGGTGCGGGCCGGGGTGGTGGTGGCGGTGGCCAGTGGTCTGGCCGCGCGCTATTTCTTTATCGCACCGGTCGAAACCCTTAGCCTGAACGGCGCATCTGCGGTGGCGATGGGGTTTTACGCATTGGTTGTGCTGACCGAGATTTTGCTGATCAGTGCGGTGAAGCAGGTACTGCTGCGACTGCGGGCGGCACAACAGCGCAGCGCTGATCTGGCGACATCCAGTGCGCTGATGTTTTCAGAATTGCAGCATCGGGTGTCGAACAATCTGGCGACGGTGGCGGCGCTTTTGCGCTTGCAGGCGGGACAGACCACCGATGCCGAGGCCAAACAGGTGCTGTCGGTGGCGCAGGTGCGCATTGATACGATCGCGCGGCTGCAACGACGACTGCATTCGCCGAACCTTCAATCGGTTGCTGTGGCGGATTTCATCCGCGATATGGCTGCTGATACCATCGATTCGGCTGGTGCCGGGGCAAATGTAGTGCTGAAATTTCAGCTGACCCCGGTGCAGGTGGTGCATGAAAAGGCGATTCCACTGGGATTGATCGTCAGCGAGTTTTTGATGAACGCGGCAGAGCATAGTGCGGCAGCGCAGGACAGCGCTGCAGAAGCGGTGGTGATCACGATCTTACTCTCGCAAGAGCCGACCGAGACCGGGACGCAGCTCGTGACGCTGGATGTGCATGATTCTGGCAAAGGCGTGCCCGAGGGCTTTGATGTGGAGGCCTCGAAAAGCCTTGGGATCAGCATTGCGCGGCAGTTTGCCTTGCAGTTGTCGGGCAAGTTGAGCCTGTTCAATGCGCCCGATGGTGGGGCGATTTCGCGGCTGCAGTTTGAGAATTAAGGCAGCTTGGCGCGGCTAATCCCTTGTTCCGGTGTTTCCGTGCCATCAACGATGCGCAGTAATACCCCGCATAGAACGCAAGCGCGCCCCGATCCTGCCCGATTTGGCGATCAATAAGGTCATATCTGCCCACTCTGCTCGCTTGGGGAAAACAATGGACCGACTTACTGAAATGGAAGCTTTTGCCACGGTCGTAGACCAAGGCGGCTTTACAGATGCTGCGAAGAAGATGGGGATTTCGAAATCTGCCGTTTCGAAACACGTCTCTGCGCTGGAGGCCCGCCTTGGTGCGCGGCTTCTGAACCGCACCACACGCCGCGTCTCTCCAACCGAGATCGGCCTTGCTTATTACGACCGCGCCCGGCGGGTCCTGAACGATGCGGGCGAGGCGGATGCGTTGGTGACCTCGATGCAATCGGCACCTTCGGGCCTGTTGCGGATCTCGGTTGCCACGGATTTTGGCGTCAATCTGCTGTCACCGATTTTGGGGGATTTCCTGCTGGAATACCCCGATATCACGGTCAACATGGTGCTGAACAATCGCTATGTCGAACTGATCAGCGAAGGCTTTGATATGGCCATTCGGGTTGGAGACCTCGAAGACAGCTCACTGCGCGCCCGGAAATTGACCGACACCTCCAAGCGGATGATCGGCAGCCCGTCGTATTTCCAGAAATACGGCCGACCGTTGAAAATTGACGATCTGAACGATCACAAGCTGCTGCATTATTCCAACCAAGCCAACGGCAATGTGTGGAAAGTCAGCGCCCCCTCGGGCGAGAAGCGGCAAGTGCGCACGGCGGGATGGCTGACGGTGAACGATGGTCAAAGCCTGCTGAATGCGGCGATTTCCGGGCTTGGCATCGCCTATCTGCCCAGCTTTCTCTACGCTGATGCGATGAAAAACGGTCAGGTTGAAGAAGCTATTCCCGGCCTGCCAGTCGAGACGCTTGGCATCTACGCGGTCTATCCGCCGGGGCGCTTTACCCAGCCGAAAGTGCGCGCCTTCATCGACTTTCTGGCGCGCCGTTATCTGGATAAGGGCCCGGATATCTGGTGAGATCGGGCTTCAAGCGCCAACAGAGTTTGTAAATGGTGCCATAGTTAATCGGGGGTCGAGGTGAGCACCACTTCGACCCTTCGGTTTTGCTGCTGGCCATCGGGGGTCAGGTTGCTGGAGCGGGGTGCCAGCGGGCCGATGCCATTGGCGCTGACTTGGCCCGCTGCCACGCCATATTGCGCGATCAGGTTTTGCCGCACGCTTGCCGCGCGTTTTTTTGACAGCGCGATGTTGCTGGCAAGCCCGCCCGAGGCATCGGTATGGCCGACCAGCGTGACTGTTTTGGTCGGATTGGCCTGCAACCAGCCCGCCAGCGCGGTGAGCGAGGCATAAGTGCCGTCGCTCAGCGCCGAGGAACCAGAGCCGAACACCAGATCCTCCAGCACCAGCGATTGGCCAAGATCAAGGGTTTTATCCAAGTCAGTCACAACTTTTGGCGCGGCGTCGGCGGCGACCACGGGCTTTAGCGCAAAGGTGGACGGCACCGCAGGCGCGCTTGTATCGGCGCCGGCCTTAAATCCGCCCGAAGCCTCCCCACCAATTTGCGTCAGTTGCACAAAGCCGTTTTCGGGCGATCTGCTCACCACCAGGCTGAGGTATTCTTTGCCGTTTGGCCCGATGCGTTCCGCCGCCAGATAGCGAAAATCGCCCAGATCGACATGCATATCGGGTTCGGCCACCACCTCGGTGCCATAGCGAAAATCATAGCCGCCGCAGGCTTCGGTCTCACATTCAAAGATCACCTTGAAGCCCGCACTTGCGATCTGCGCGCGCAGGGTTTGGATCATCTGCAGCGTCGAAGACCCCGGCACGGCGATGCGCCACGCGGTTTGATCCAAAGCGCCTTCGGTCAGTTCAGTGGCAATCTTGCCGCTCTGATACGGCCCCACAGCAAGGCGGAACGAGGCCAAAGCCTCAGTGCGTTGCAAGGTTGTCTCGGAGGGGCCGGGGAATTGCAGCTTCAACTGCGGGGCCGCCTGCGCAGATGTGGCTGACAGCAGGGCGGCAAGGCAATAGGCCACTCGGAACGCTGAAGTTTTCACGGGTCTGGCCTCTGCTGGGCTCATTTCTGTCGATAGTGATACTGTCCCACAGCCTGCATCCCCAAGGAAGCATAAAGCCTGCGGGCAGGGTCATTGGCGACAGTGACCACCAAAGATAGCGTATCCGCCCCATTCTGTTGCGCCCAAGCTGCCGCCGCCCGCAAGATATTGTGCGCGGAACCCTGCCGACGCTGGTTTGGCGTGACCTCTAACGCGTGCAGCATGGCGATGTTTTCGTGGATCGCCACAAAGGCAGTCCCTGCTGCGCGATCCTGTGCGCGGCCGAGAATGGTGGTTTTCGGCCCCTGCACCCTTTCCATCACCGCCAGCCGCGCCGGCCCAATGCCGCCCTCGGCCCACAGATCAGCTGCAATCGCCATCGGCGGCCAATGCGGGAAGGTGGTCATGTGGTCTGGTGCCTGCGGCAGTGACACAAGCGGGGCGGCATAGGCTACCACCGGATCAGTGATGCGGTAGCCGCGTGCCATCAGCGCTTGATCAAGCAAGCCATCGCCGTCGCGGATTAAGAACAAAGCTGGCTGATCCAAGCTGGCCATCGCGACTTCGGCCTGCGGAATATCGGTATCTTGCCAATCGCTCTCGGCAGTTGTCGCCGACACGCGCTTTCCGCCCCCCAGACCGTTGCGCACCGTCCATGGCCCCTGCCGCGTGGCAGAGGCTGGCCCCCAAGTGGCTTCCATCACCTCCAAAAGCATCTCCGGCGTCATCCGAACAACTCCGTCAACCGCAGTATCGCGGCACTCACCCGCCCCGGATCGGTGCCCCGGATCACCAAATTGGTGCCAAAAGCGCCGTTCTGGGTGAAGGGATACGAGCCCATCGACAGATCGGGAAATTCGGCGGCCAAAGCGCCGAAATCGGTGGCAATTTCGCCCTCACCCCGCAAAACCCGCAGGTTTTGGCTCAGTAGCGGCGGCCCGCCGGTCAGGGTGGGCAGAACCGAGGCCAGCATCGCCTCGAATATCTTCGGCACCCCGGCCATGACATGCACATTGCCCAAGGTGAACCCCGGCGCAATCGACACCGGATTTTCGATCAGCACCGCACCAACTGGAATCCGCGCCATCCGCTGCCGCGCCTCGTTGAACGGCAAGCCTTGGCGATCATAATGCGCAGCCATCAGCGCCATCGCATCGGCGCGGTGGCTGATCGGGGTTTGAAACGCCGCCGCGATGGCATCAGCGGTGATATCGTCATGCGTTGGGCCAATACCGCCCGATGTGAACAGATGGTCATATTTGCCGCGCAAGGCGTTCACTGCCGCCACGATCTCGGCATGATCATCGGCCACCACACGCGCTTCGGCCAAAGTGATGCCATGCTTGGTCAATTCGCAGGCGATATAGTGCAGGTTGGAATCGCGGGTGCGGCCCGACAGAATTTCATCGCCGATCACCAGCATCGCGGCGGTTGGGTTGGGCATTTGGGCGCTCCTTCTCTTGTCGACAACATAGGCCAAAGCCGGGGCAACAGGCCAGAGGGCTGTCTTCACAGATTGGCGACCTTCACGGATCGGGTCCTTGGGCGATTGCGCGGCACTCCACCTCTGGCAAAGCCACAGCACATCGCTTATTTAAGGCCAAACCGGAGGATTACCCGTGGAAGACATCCGTGGCCGCGTCACCAAGAATGGCATCCGCATCTATGAAGATGCGGATTTCGCAGGCATGCATGCGGCTGGGCGATGCGCTGCCGAAATCCTTGATATGGTTGCAGAATATGTCAAGCCGGGGGTGACCACGGCGGTGATTGACGATTTCATCCGCGACGAGATCGAGCGCCGTGGCGTGGTTTCCGCAACGATCGGCTACAAAGGCTATCAGCACGCCTCGTGTATCAGCGTCAATCATGTGGTCTGCCACGGAATTCCGGGTGCTAAGATCTTGGCAGACGGCGATATTCTGAACGTCGATGTGACGGTGATCGTTGACGGCTGGTTCGGCGATACCAGCCGGATGTATGTGGCGGGGGCGGTGCCGCGTAAGGCCGAACGGCTGATTGAGATCACGCACGAGTCGTTGATGCGCGGCATTGCGGCGGTGAAGCCGGGCAATACCTTTGGCGATATTGGCTATGAAATTCAAAGCTTTGTCGAATTGAACCGCATGTCGGTGGTGCGCGATTTCTGCGGTCACGGGCTTGGTCGGGTGTTCCACGCACCGCCAAACGTGCTGCATTACGGGCGTCCGGGCACCGGGGCGGTGCTGGAGGAAGGCATGATTTTCACCATTGAGCCGATGGTGAACTTGGGCCGCCCCGAAACCAAAGTGCTGGCCGATGACTGGACGGCGGTGACACGCGACAAATCCCTGTCGGCGCAGTTTGAACATTCGGTTGGCGTGACCGCGACGGGGTGCGAGATTTTCACTTTGTCCCCGGCAGGCAAGTTTCACCCGACTTGGGGTTGATTGCCGGGTTAAAGCCCCAGCAATGCGGGTAAGTGTTTCATATCGCTGAAAAGAATGGCTCCCTCTGCCACCAGTGCTGCGCTGCCCTGCGGCGCATAGCCCATGCAGCGCATCCCAGCCGCTTGGGCTGCACGCGCGCCGGTTGGGCTGTCTTCGATCACAATGCAATCGCTTGGACCAACCCCCAAAGCCGCCGCAGCGTGTAGGTAAAGATCGGGCGCAGGCTTCGGCTTACCCAAAGATTGCCCCGAAAACAGCCCCTTAAAGCGCGGGATCAGCCCGTGCTGCCCCAAGGTGATCTGCATTTTCTCTGCCGAGCCATTCGAGCCCATCGCATAGGGAATCCCCGCCGCATCCAGCGCATCCAACACGGTCAAAATCCCCAGGACCAAGGGCGTACCCAGCCGCAGCTGCGCATAAAGCCGGGCGTAGAAATCATCGCACCAGTCGGACGGCAGGCTTGCGCCCATCACATTGGCTTTCTCGCGCAAGCCTTCCAAGGTCATGCCAAGGAAGATGTGGTGCAGGCTCTCCACTGCCATCGGCAAGCCATGTTGCGCAAGATCGGCGGCCAGCAGATCAAACAGCATCGGTTCACTGTCGACGACCACGCCGTCGCAATCGAAAATTACGGCTTTGGGAGTCATGCAGGCGCTTTCAGCAGGGTGACAAGCGTGTCGCCGTATTTGCGTTGATCAAGCAGTTCAAATCCGGCGGGAGGGATGGGCTTGGTGCTTTCCTCCCAGATAACAAGGGCTTCTGGGGCCAGCCATGGGGTCAGGGCGGTTAACGCCACCTCTCCCATCGCCTTGCCATAGGGCGGGTCGAGGAAAATCAGGTCGAACGCCGCGCCGGGGTTCAGGCTGGGCTTGGTGGCATCGCGGCGCAGGATTTCGCATGCGCCCTCCGCCCGCATCAGTGCGATGTTACGCTTCAGAAGTGCTGTCGCCGCCGCCCCGTTTTCGAGAAATGTCGCCGAGGCTGCCCCCCGCGACAAAGCCTCTAGCCCCAAGGCGCCGGTGCCCGCGAACACGTCCAGCACGCGAGCGTCGCGCAAGGGATTGCCATAACCGCCATTGATCAGCAGGTTGAAAATCGACTCGCGCACGCGGTCTGAAGTGGGGCGCAGATGCGCTTGCGCGTCACCGATCCCCACCGGAGTCAGATGCAAACCCCGCGCGCTGCCGCCGATAATCCTCATGCTTTCAGCAAGGCTTTCATCTCGGTTGCGGGATCGGACAATGCCGCCTTAGAGGGCGACTTTCCATTCTCGATCAGGCGCTTACCCACCATGTAGGCGCGCGGATCGTTCATCGCATCGACAGCCAGCAGGGTATCGCCCTGGAAATACCAGAAGCTGACGCTGCCCCCATCCGGGCCGCGCGTGACGATGTTGTCATAACCGACATTCAGGCCCGCAATCTGTAGTTTGCAATCGTATTGATCCGACCAGAACCACGGCTGGGCTTCATAAACCACGCCCGCGCCCATGATGTTTTCGGCCACGGTTTCGGCCTGATGGATAGCATTGCCCACCGATTCCAAGCGCCAACGCCCGCCTTTATGCGGAAAACTGGCGCAGTCGCCCGCTGACCAGATATGCGGGTCCGAGGTGCGGCCAAATTCATCGGTTTTGATGCCGTTCTCAATCGCCAAACCAGCCGCCTCGGCCAGACCTGTGCCGGGCAAAATTCCCACGCCTGCAATGATGAAATCGGCGGGCAGTTCTGAGCCATCGCTCAGACGCACGCCCGAGACGTGGCCTTCGCCCAAAATCCGCTCCAACCCGGTCGATTCCAGAATTTTCACCCCATGCGCGGTATGCAAGGCGCGGAAGTAATCACTGGTTTCCGGCGCGGCCACCCGTTGCAGGATTCGCGGTGCCATCTCGATCACGGTCACATCGAGGCCGAGCTTCGCGCCCACCGCTGCCGCCTCAAGCCCGATATAGCCACCCCCAATCACCACCAAACGCCGCCCAGCCGCGAATTCGGGCTTCATTGCATCCACGTCCGCCAAACTGCGCACGGTGTAAATCCCGGCCAGATCACCGCCGATATTGCTGGGCAAACGCCGCGGATAAGAGCCGGTGGTCAGCACCAGCTCGTCATAGGGGATGATGTCATTGCCGATCATCACCTTGCGGGTGATCGGTTCAATCGCCGAGACTTTATCACCCAATTTCAAGGTGATATTGTGTTCGGTGTAGAAATCCGGGCCGCGCAGCCACAGCCGTTCTTCCTCCATCTCACCCAGCAGATAGGCCTTTGACAAAGGCGGGCGCTGGTAGGGTGGTGCGGTTTCATCTCCGATCAAAGTGATGCTGCCTTCATGCCCCAATGCGCGCAGTTTTGCCACCAAGGCGGCTCCGGCCTGTCCGGCCCCGATTACAACGACGTCCATCATGTGCGCTCCCTCTGGTCGAATGTTCGCGCGGACCCTATATCCCGCAGGACGGGTAACGCAACGCGAGAGGGATAGATTATGACGATTTCTGTTGGGGCCAAACTGCCGGATGCTTCTGTGCAAGTTATGGGCGGAAATGGGCCGGAGGCGGTGTCGCTGGCATCAAGACTTGCCGGGCGCAACGTAGTGATCTTCGGACTTCCCGGCGCTTATACCGGCACCTGCACCACGGCACATGTGCCCAGTTTCATTCGCACCAAGGAAAAACTGGCGGCTAAGGGCGTCGATGAGGTGATCTGTCTGTCGGTCAACGACGCGTTTGTGATGAAAGCCTGGGGCGATTCGACCGGTGCAAACACGGCGGGCATCACCATGGCCGGTGATGTTGATGCAGCCTTTACCAAAGCGATTGGCATGGAGTTTTCGGTGCCCGCGATTGGCTTTTTTGACCGCTCCAAGCGCTATGCTTTGTACGCGGTTGATGGTGTGGTGAAGGTGCTGCACGCCGAAGAAAATGCCGGTCAATGCGATATCTCCGGCGGCGAAGCGATGCTGGCGGCAATCTGACTTGGTATGTGACTTTGCATTCGTATTGATGTGAATGCAAAGTCACAAACTCTATACGATCCGGTTTGCGTGGGTTTCGCACAGGCAGGAGATCGGCTCGGAATGATTGTGAACCACCTCTGCTTCGCCGGCAATCTTGTCCATCTGCTTGGCCAAGGTGATATCCAAAGCTGACAGACCCTTGCAGTCATGGGTGACAAGCGTGACATCGACGATGTTGTATTTGTTCGACCATTCGGGGTGATGGTTCAGCTTTTCTGCCGCCAAGGCCGCGCGGGTCATAAAGCCCCAGGCTTCGGAAAAATTCTTGAATTTCCATACCTTGCGGATCGCATCTCGGTCTGGAACCGCCCCCCATCCGGTTTCCCCCAAAGCGGGCAAAGCGACGCGGTCTTCCGTACTTAACAGCTCAGCCATGGTGTTTCCTTTCAATCTTCCGACGCAACACGCCGGAACGGACCGTAGGCGGTCAGAACCTCAATTTCCTCGTCCACCGCGCGGCGCTCTTCCACAAGATACCGCGCCACCGCGTTACGGAAAGACCGATCTGCAATATAGTGCAGCGAATGTACCGGCATCGGCAGATAGCCGCGCGCGAGTTTATGTTCGCCCTGCGCCCCCGCCTCTACCCGCGACAGGCCGTGGGCGATGGCCCAGTCGATGGCTTGGTAATAGCACAACTCGAAATGCAGGCAGGGGTAATCCTCGATACAGCCCCAATAGCGACCATAAAGCGTGTCACGGCCGATGAAATTCAGCGCCCCGGCCACGGGGGTTTCGCCTTTGAACGCCAGCACCAGCAGCACGTCATCGCGCATCGTGGCTTGGATTTCATCGAAGAACGCACGGGTTAAGTAGGGCGTGCCCCATTTGCGGCTGCCGGTGTCCTGGTAGAAAATCCAGAACGCATCCCAATGCGCGGGTTCGATTTGATCTCCGGTCAGGCTGCGGATGGTCAGACCAGAGGCGCGCGCGGTTTCGCGTTCCTTGCGGATCATTTTTCGCTTGCGACTGGAGAGGTCGGCGAGGAAATCATCGAAACCGACATAACCGCGATTTTCCCAATGAAACTGTTGGGTGATCCGGTGCAGCAAGCCGTGCTTTCCCGCCAGTGAGTCCGCCTCATCCGGCGTGCAGAAGGTGATGTGCAGCGAGGAGAGGTTGTTCTGATCAGTGATGCCGATGGCGGCTTCCAGCAGGGTTTCGCGTAAGGCGGCATCGCCCAGAAACCGCCGCCCCGAAGCAGGCGTAAACGGCACGGCGGCTTGCAGTTTCGGGTAATAACTGCCGCCTGCGCGCTCCAGTGCCTGCGCCCAGCCGTGATCGAAGATATACTCGCCCTGACTGTGCGATTTGACGTAAAGCGGCAGGGCGGCGACGGCGGTTTGATCGCGCAAGATCAGCGGGCGCGGTTGCCAACCGGTGCCTTTGCCGGTGGAATGTGAGCGATCCAGCGCAGATAAAAACCGATGCGTGGTGAAGGGGTCAAGCGGGCGACCCGCTTCGGGGCAGGCGAGCGCATCCCACTCTGCCGCCGTCACGTCAGACATGCCGTTGAGAAGCTCTGCTTGCATCATCCGCCTGTGTTTGCGGTAAGGCTGGGGGCCGTTTGCCCCCCAGACCCCCGAGAGTATTGCTGCCGATGAGAAGGTGGGTTGGTGACGGATTTCGTCAAGCGGGCAGCGCGGCGGCGTAAGCCTCGAAGGTGATATTCTGCGCGATTTTGCGGGCTTCAGCCTCAGCCGCAGGGCTGCGGATCGTCCAGCACAAAATTGCGGCAGCTTGGGATTTCAGATCGGCGATGCGGGGGCGGGCGAGGTCGGCAGCTTCGTGGCTGATGAAGCTGGAAAGCGTGCGGTCGTAATCGGGGATGCCGCGCAGCCGATCGCAGGTTGTTGCGGCGAGTGGAGCCCAATCGGTGGGGTCATAGGCCGAGGTGGTCAGGCCGCGTGGGATGTGCGGGGCGAGGCGGGCGATATGGGCGATGGCATGCGGGTTGAACGACATCACGGCGGCGGGGCGTTGGTAGGTTGCAAGCAGGCTGGCGGTGGCGGATTCTAAGCGGCCGTCAGTTTCGGACATGGTATCGGTCTGGTCTTTGATCTCGATCAGCAGCGGGGTGCGGCCTGCGACGAGGGCGAGGATTTCGGCCAGGGTCGGGATGGTTTCGTCGCTGTCGCGCAGTTTGATCTGGGCAAGGGCTGTGGCGGTGTGGTGTTTGATCAGGCCGGTGCTGGTGGTGAGGCGATCCAGCGCCTCATCATGGAACACCATCGCGACGCCATCGCTGGACAGTTGCAGATCAATCTCGATGCCGTAGCTTGCCGCAATCGCAGCCGTAATCGCGCCCCGAGAGTTTTCGGGGCGACCCAACCTACGGTCATGATAGGCGCGGTGGGCGAGGGGGGCGGTCAGGAACGCCGCAGGCAGGGCGACGCGCATCAGTTGATCTCGAAGATGCCTTCGATTTCCACCGCGACGCCGAAGGGGAGCGAGGCGGCTGAAACGGCGGAGCGGGCGTGGCGGCCGGCGTCACCCAAGACTGCGACGAGGAAATCGGAGGCACCGTTGATGACGCATGGTTGGTCGGTGAAATCGGCGGTGGAATTGACGAAGCCTGTCAGTTTCACCGCCCGGACCACACGGGAAAGATCGCCGCCGCAGGCCTTCTTCAGTTGCGCCAACAGCGAGATGGCGCAGGCTTTGGCGGCTTCTGCCCCGGCTTCGACCGTCACGTCCGCGCCGATTTTGCCTTTGATCAGGCCAGCCGAGGTTTGGCTGATCTGGCCGGAGATATGGACGAGGGAGCCTACCTGCACGAAGGGCACGTAATTGGCCGCCGGGGCCGGGGCGTCGGGGAGGGTGACGTTAAGCGCGGCGAGGCGGGATTCGATGCTGGACATGTTCGGCTCCTGATCTGGTTTGGCGCAGGCTATCCGGGGCAGGGCATGGGGGCAAGACTTGGCTGGTCCCAACTCGGGACCTTTTTGAAGCCTTATATTTCAATAGGTTGACATGTCCAAGGTAAGGGATTGTTAACGAATTGGCCGTAGCCCTCGATTTTTGCACTTGCGCGGGCGCAAAACCGATGGCAGGCGGGGCGCGTGGAAATCTGGGCGCAGGGAGGGTCCGGGGGGGGCTTGGCCCTCCCCGGCTTTCATCACCCCTCGCGGAACGCCAGTTTGAAGTAATCGGTGAACGGCTTCAGAAGATAGCTCATCGGCGAGCGTGCGCCGGTCTCGATAAAGGCTTCCACCGGCATACCGGGCAGCAGAGTTTGGGTTTTCAGCTTGGCCAACTCGCCCTCATCCAGCAGGATCTCGGCGCGGAAATAGCTGGCTTGGGTGCGCTGATCGACCAAAGCATCAGCCGAGATCGTGGCAACATGGCCGAAAATCTCGGGCGTGGTGCGGGCCGAAAACGCCGGAAAGGCGAGCCGCACGCGTTGGCCGACATGCACCTCATCAATGTGGATCGGCTGGATTTGCGCGGTGATCACCAAGGGGCGGTCTTGCGGGATGATGTACAGCACGGGTTCCGCCGCGCGCAAAACCGAACGCGGTGAGGTGACTTGCAGGCCCAGCACAAGGCCCGACACCGGGGCGCGAATATCCAGCCTTGCGATGCGTTCGATCAAAGCGCGGCGGCGCTCGACCAGTTCCAGCGCTTGCGGTCCAAGGTCGCGCAACTGGGTGCTGGCTTCTTCGCGGCGCACGGCGGCCAAGCGCAACACTTCCAGATCAATCTCGGTGCCGCGCCCCTCAGCTTGCGCCTTTGAGGAAATCAACTCCCCCATGCTGCCTTGCAACGAGGCCTTGTTGCGCTCTAGTTCCAGCACGCGGCTGGATTGGGCAAGGCCCTTGTCGAGCAGGGTTTGCTGGGCGGTCAGTTCCTGTTCGATCAGCGCAAGTTGTTGTTTCAGCGCATCAATTTGTGCATCAACGCCTTGGATCTGCGAGGTGATTTGGCCCGCGCGTTTGCCCAGTTGATCGCCTTGCCGCGCGAGGCTTTCTTTGCGGGCGAAGAACAGGTTGCGCTGGCCTTCGATTTGTTCGGCGACATCGGGGCGGGTTTTGGCAAGTTCGAAGATTTCACCCGTAAAGCTGGGCGCGTCTTTGTCGTCACGCTCGGCTTCCAGACGGGCTTTGCGGGCCAGCATTTCAAATAACTGACCCTCGACAATGGCGAGTTCCGATTGCAGCAGGTTGCCGTCAAGGCGGATGAGCAAATCGCCAGCCTTCACAGCTTGCGCCTCTTTCACCGCGATTTCGGCGACGACGCCACCATCAGGGTGGTTGACGATCTGCTTGTTCTTTTCAACCTCAAGCTGGCCATTGGCCACAATCGCGCCGTCGATTTCTGTGGTCAGCGACCAGCCACCAAAGCCGAACACCAAAAGCGCCACGGTGGTCAGGCCGATGATCACCGGGCGGCGGGCGGACCAAGCCGGGGCGAGACTGGAGGGCGGGTTTTTCGGGGCAGGTTTTTGCAGTTCTGTGCCATGCGGGCGTTCGGCGGGAAGTTGGGTCATGATACGCCTCCGGGGGCTGTCGCCTGGGTGATCTGGCTGTGGTTTTTCACCATCTCACGCAGCACGGCATCGCGGGGGCCGAAGGCGCGGCGCATGCCATCTTCCAGCACGAGGAGCAGTTCACATTCCTGAATCGCGGCGGGGCGGTGCGCCATGATCAGCACGGCACCGCCTGCCTCTTTGGTGGTGCGGATCGCGGTGTTGAGTGCCACGGTGCCGTCGTTGTCGAGGTTAGAGTTCGGCTCATCCAGCACAAGGATCACCGGGTTGTTGTATAAAGCACGCGCAAGGCCGATGCGCTGGATTTGGCCACCCGAAAGCCGACCGCCGATCTGGCTGATGCGGGTGTCATAGCCTTCGGGCAGTTTGATGATCATCTCATGCGCCGCCGCGCGTTTGGCGGCATCGACGATTTTGCTGGCATCGGCGTGGTCTTGCAGGCGGGCGATGTTTTCGGCAATCGTGCCATCGAACAAGGTGATGCGCTGCGGCAGATAGCCTATATAGCTGCCGAGGATGTCGGGGTCGTACTGATCCAAGGTTGCGCCATCGAGGCGGACTTTGCCGCCTGCGGGCTTCCACACCCCGATCAACGCGCGGGCGAGGGTAGATTTGCCAGCGCCTGACGGGCCGATCACGCCAAGGGCTTGGCCGGGTTCCAGCCGGAAGTTGATCGCCCGCAGCACGGCTTGCTGCTCGCCCGGCGGAATGACGGTAAGGTTTTGTGCTTCGAGAACCGCCTTGGGATGCGGCAAGGCGGTGCGCGGCGGTTCTTCGGGCATCTTGGTCAGCAGGTCGGACAGGCGGCGGTTGGCTTCCTGCGCGCGGGTGATGATGGCCCATTGGCCGATGACTTGCTCGATCGGTGACAAGGCGCGGCCCATCAGGATCGAGCCTGCGATCATCGCGCCCGAGGAAAGCTCACCTTGCAGCACAAGGTATGCGCCAAGGCCCAGCATCGCCGATTGCAGGAACACCCGGAAGGTTTTGCTGATGCCGCCAAAGCTGCCCGCAAGGTCGCCCGCCTTGATGCTGGCGGCGAGGGCTGCACCGCGGGCTTTTTGCCAGCGGTCGAAGGTGGCGGTGGTCATGCCCAACGCCTGCACGGTTTCGGATTCGCCCTTGATCAGATCAGACATCCGCTCGGCCCCCAAGGTGAGGTTGTTGGTGCGGGTCAGCGGGGCGAGGGTGAGGCGCTGGTTCAGAATGGTGACGATGACAAGAATGATGCCGCCAACCAGCGAAAGCGCGAACAGATAGGGGTGGAAGATGTAAATCGCGATGAAAAACAGCGGCATGAACGGCAGGTCGAACAGGGCCAGCAAGACAGGCGACGCCCAAAGCCGCTGGATCGCTTCAAGGTCGCGCTGGGCGGCGATGGCGGTGGGCTCGTTCGGTTGCAGGGTCAGGCGGCGCATCGCGGCGGAGAACACCCGGCGGTCAAGCCGATCCTGCATTTTGGCACCGATGCGCGCCATAACCCGGGCGCGGACGTTGTCGAGGATGCCAAGGGCGAGGAACAGGAAGGTCACCAGTACAGAAAGTGCGACAAGGGTGGCCACAGAGCGCGATCCCAGCACACGGTCATAGACCTGCAGCATGTAGAGCGAGCCGGTAAGCTGTAGTGCGTTGGCGAAGACCGAGAACAAAGCCACGGCCCACAATAGGCCGCGTTGATCGGCCCGTGCCGCGTGAAGCTCTGCTTCACCACGACGGTTGTCTGTTTGGCTCATCGCCATCTCCGTTCCTGCCCGCAGGCTGCTTCGCTTTGCAGCTTGTTTTTGTCCCGCAGCCCATTTTTATAACCAAAAGGCTCGGCGGAAATCATCCAGCGTCACCGCTTGGCCACGTTTGGCCGTTGTCTTAAATCGCCGCGCCGCTTATCCCTTGTCTTTCACCGACAAAATCTATGTGAGACGCGTGAACCTCGGCGGGAATGTAGAAGTATGGCGCAAGTGATTCCATCTCTTTCTGAAACAATCGGCCGATTTAGCGCGGGTTGTGTTGGGATTGCATTAACACTCGCGGTGGCAGGGTGTGCCAAAGCTCCGGTATCGGATGCGGTGAACGATCCGGCGGAAGGCTTTAACCGCAAGGTGTTTGCGTTCAACGTTGCAGTGGACAAGGTGGTTTTGCAGCCGGTATCGGGCGTGGCGGGCAGTGGGCGCGGGCCTGTTCTGACCGGAGTGCATAATTTCGCCAACAATTTGGATACCCCCGGCGATATCGTGAACAACGTGTTGCAGGGGCGGTTGATGCGGGCGGCGGCAAATACGCTGCGCTTTGGCGTGAACACCACAGCGGGGATCGGCGGGTTGTTTGACCCCTCGACAGCGTTGGGCCTGCCTGCGCAGGAAACCGACTTTGGCGAGACGCTTTATGTCTGGGGTGTCGGTGAGGGCAAATATCAGATGTTGCCGATCATCGGGCCATCCACCGAGCGTGACACGGTGGGCATCGCGGTAGATTACGCGATCAATCCGCTGCGCTTCCTGATCAAATCACCGGAAAGTGACTATGTGACGGGCGCAAAGGTGATTGATAAGGTTGGATCACGCGCACGGCATAGCGATACGGTGGATTCGATCCTATATGACAGTGCAGACCCCTACGCGCAGGCGCGCCTGCTGTATCTGCAAAACCGACACTACACGTTGGGCGAGGCCCCATCGGATGAAAGCTTTGAGGACCCCTATGCACAATAATCATTCCATGATGTCACGTCGTCGCTTTGCGGCTGGCTTTGCTTTGGGATCTGTCGCGCTGGCTTTGCCGCTGCCGTCGCTGGCTTTGACGGTGGATGATGCAAAGGACATGATCGGCAAAGCGGTGGCCGAGATCAACACCACCATCGCCAGCGGCAAATCGCAGACCGCGATGTATGGCGATTTTGAGCGGATTTTCAGCCGCTATGCCGATGTGCCGACGATTGCGCGTTCGGCTTTGGGCGTGGCCGCCAAGAAGGCGTCGTCGGCGCAGATGGCCAGCCTCACCAAGGCGTTTCAGACCTATATCAGCCGCAAATATGGCGCGCGGTTCCGTGAGTTTATTGGCGGCTCGATTGAAGTCACCGATGCCCGCCCGATCAAAAGCTATTACGAGGTGATCTCGGTGGCGCATCTGAAAGGCCAAGCGCCGTTCGATCTGCGCTGGCATGTGTCGGATAAATCTGGCCGCAACCTGTTCTTCAACATTATCATCGAAGGCGTGAATATGCTGGCGTCCGAGCGCACCGAAATCGGCGCGATGCTGGACAAGCGCGGTGGCGATATCGACAAGCTGATTGGTGATCTGAAAACCGCCTGACCGGGTGATTCCTGATCGGGTGATTTTTGCAAAGAATAAAGAGCGCCCCGGTTATCGAGGGCGCTCTTTTCATGGCGCTGCCATCGTTTGATGCTTTTGCCCGACCAACCCATCCGACGCCGCCCCGGACTTGATCCGGGGCCTTTTCTGTCGCGCTTGTACCTTGAGGCCCCAAATCAAGTCCGGGGCGGCGTGGGGCGGTTCATCACCATTTTTCAACATGTCTTACAGCGGTGCTACGGTCTGATCCGACACGTCGATGGAAAACGCGCAGCCACTTAACCACAACATGTTGTGGAAAACACTATAAAACGTCGCCGAAAACACAAGTCATTCCCCGCTGGGAAAGATTTTCGTGGCCTAGCTCACGTGTCAGAAAGCGGTAATGCTCTAATTTCCGCTTTTCAGGATGTCTTTCAGCAATGCCTCAACCTGATCATCGCTGGGGTTCATCAACGGCACCGAGGGTTCCGCAGGTTGTTGCTGCACCGCAGGGTCTTGCGGGAACTCGGCGTTCGGATCGACCGGCTGGTTTGAAGCATTGCCGGCATTTGGTGGCGCGCGGTATTCCGGCACGATCAGCGGCAGTTCGCTGACAGGCACGCCGTCTTCGACGCGGGTCATCACCTCATGCCAAATCTCGGCGGGCAGACCGCCGCCGGTGACACCTTTCAAGGGCGTGTTGTCATCGTAGCCGATCCAGACCCCGGTGACATAATCGGCGGTGAAGCCGATGAACCAGGCATCGCGCGCCGCAGAGGTGGTGCCGGTTTTGCCAGCCGCCGGGCGGCCCTCAAGGCGTGCCCGCGTGCCGGTGCCGCTCTCGACCGCTTTGAACATCATGAAGGTCAGCAGTTTGGCGGCGTTTTCGGAAATCACCCGCTCGCCAATGCCGCCGCCCGCGCCCATCAGGCTTTCTTCCTCGCCCTTGAGTTTAAGCTCGACCAGACCATAGGGTGTCACCGCAGAGCCGCCGTTGAGGATGCCTGCATAGGCTCCGGTCATCTCGATCAGGGTGGATTCCGAGGCCCCGAGTGCCAGTGCCGGACCGGGGGCGATGTCGTTCAGGATGCCAAAGCCTTTGGCGACCTTTGCAACCGCCTCCCGCCCGACGGCTTCGGAAACCCGCACGGCGGGAATATTGCGGCTTTCTTCCAAGGCTTGGGTCAGGGTGATCAGGCCTTTGAACTTTTTGTCGTAGTTGTCAGGTGTCCAAGCCCCCGAGCCGGGGATATGCAGCGTCAGCGGCACGTCTTCGACATAATCCGAGGGCGACCAGCCCAGATCAAGTGCTGCGGCATAGACGAACGGTTTGAACGAAGACCCGGTTTGACGCAGGGCTTGCGTCGCGCGGTTGAACGCGCCTGCGTTTTCGGTTTTGCGCCCCCCAACCATGGCGCGCACGGCACCGTCCGCGCTCATCACCACAATCGCGGCTTGGGCTTTCGAGCCTTTGGCGACCTTGTTGTCAAACACCCAAGCGAGGGCGTCTTCGGCGTCCTTTTGCAGTTTCTGATCCAGCGTGGTGCGCATGATCACGTCTTCGGTGGTGGTCGAGGTCAGGAAATCTGGCGCGGTTTCCATCACCCAATCGGCGAAGAACCCACCCGATTTGGTCTGCGCCGCGTCGGAAAGCTGTGCCGGATTGGCTTTGGCGTCAGCGGCTTCTTCGGCTGTCAGATAGCCCTGTTCGGCCATCAGGTCGATGATCACATTGGCGCGGTCTTGCGCACGTTTCAGGTTGTTGGTGGGGGCATATTTCGACGGGGCTTTCAACAGGCCTGCCAGCATCGCCGCTTGGGCGGGGGTCAGATCATTGGCAGAGGTGCCGAAATAGCGCTGGGCTGCGGCCTCAAAACCCCTTGCACCGGCACCTAAGTAGGCGCGGTTGAAATAGATCGTCAGGATTTCTTCTTTGGTGTATTTCGCTTCCATCGCAATGGCATAGGGGATCTCTTTCAGCTTGCGCTTGACGCCACCGCCACGACAGTCTGCCTCGTAATCGGCCTCAGATTTCCACTGTTTCGGGTCATAGGGCACGCCGAGGCAAAGCAGTTTCGCGACCTGCTGGGTGATGGTCGAGCCGCCGTTGCCCTCCAGCGGCCCGCGCCCCGCGGCAAGGTTGATGCTGATGGCGCTGGCGATGCCGCGGGGGCTGACGCCAAAATGTTGGTAAAACCGTTTGTCTTCGGTCGCGATGACGGCGTGCAGCAGGTAGGGTGAGACGGTGTCGGCGGTGATCTGGCCGCCAAAGGTCTCACCGCGCCAAGCGAAGACGGTGTCGTTGCGGTCTAGCAGTGTGACAGAGCCTTTGGCGCGACCATCGAGCAGCGCGTTCACCGGGGGGAGTTGCTGGTAGAAATAGAACACGATGCCCGCCAGCACCATGCCGCAGACCGCGCCAACGCGCCAGAACGTGCCCCAGATGATCCGCCAGATGCCCGTGATGAAGCGGGTCAGCAAGTTACCCGAACGCTTCGGCGCGGCCTTGCGCGGCGCTGGTTTGCGGGGTGGCGTGGTGCCGCGCCCGCCTGTGGTAGCCGCTTTTTGCGCGATATATCGCCGGTCTGCCACCAGCGATTTGCCGCCTTTGCCCGATGTCGCCATGCCTGTTTTTGCCCTTTTAAGCGGTTTTTACCACTCTACTCGGTTCACTGGGAAATGCGAAGCGGCGGTGCTGCCGATTCGCGGTTCCTTGCCGCTTAATTTTACATCGCAGGTACGGACGTGTGATTAAATAGTAGGCATTAACCCCCTGCGCCCAATTTTTACGCCATCTGAAACTTGTGCTGCAGATGCGAAGGCCGCCTGATCGCACATGAGGGTCGGCAAGGGCCTTGGGAAACAAAGGGGTGCATCGTGAAAATGATCATAGCCGCCATCAAGCCCTACAAGCTGGACGAGGTCCGCGAAGCGCTGACCGCGATCGGCGTGCAGGGGATGATGGTGACAGAAATCAAGGGTTTCGGCATGCAGTCGGGCCATACCGAAATCTACCGCGGTGCAGAATATGCGGTGAACTTCGTGCCAAAGATGCGGCTGGAAATCGTGGTGACCGATGCGCTGGCCGACGCGGTGGTGGAGGCGATCACCAAAACCGCCCGCACTGGCAAGATCGGCGACGGCAAGATTTTCGTATTGAATGTAGAAAGCGCCCTGAGGGTGCGCACCGGCGATGTCGATGACGATGCGCTGTGAGAGGGGACAGAACATGCTGAAGAAACTAGGACTGACTGCGGCAGCGATCATGGCGGCCTTGCCCGCTTTGGCGCAGGAAGTGGTGGCCGCGGGGCCAATCAAAGCGCCGGATGCCGCAGCAATGGCGGGAATGGTCAACAAGGGCGATACCACTTGGATGCTGGTATCCTCGGCGCTGGTTTTGCTGATGGCAATTCCGGCGCTTGGGCTGTTCTATGGCGGGCTTGTGCGCACCAAGAATATGCTGTCGGTGCTGATGCAGGTGTTCATGATCGTGGCCATGGTGGCCGTGGTCTGGGTGGTCTACGGCTATTCGATCACCTTCACCGGGGGCTCGCCCTATATCGGCGGTTTCTCGAAGGCGTTTCTGGCCGGTGTGAACACCGGCACCTTCGCCGCGACCTTCTCTAACAACGTCTATCTGCCGGAATATACCTTTGTCATCTTCCAGATGACCTTCGCCTGCATCACCCCCGGCCTGATAGTCGGCGCTTTCGCCGAGCGGATCAAGTTCTGGCCCCTGATGCTGTTTGCGCTGCTGTGGGTCACCTTGGTGTATTTTCCGGTCGCCCATATGGTGTGGTACTGGAGCGGACCAGACTTTTTGTCCGACAACACCGCTGATGCTGGTCTGCTGTGGGGCATGGGGACTTTGGACTTCGCTGGTGGCACGGTTGTACATATCAACGCTGGTATCGCGGGCTTGGTCGGTTGCTTTGTGATCGGCAAGCGTGTGGGCTTTGGCAAAGAAAACATGGCGCCACATTCGTTGACCATGACGATGATCGGCGCATCCCTGCTGTGGGTCGGCTGGTTTGGCTTTAACGCGGGTTCCAACCTTGAAGCCAATGGCATCGCGGCTTTGGCCTTCATCAACACCTTCGTGGCGACGGCTGCTGCGGCGCTGTCTTGGGTGCTGGTGGAACAGCTGAAGCATGGCAGGGCGTCCCTGCTGGGTGCCGTGACGGGTGCTGTTGCCGGTCTGGTGGCGATCACCCCGGCTTCGGGCTTCGCGACACCGATGACGTCGATTGTGCTGGGTCTGGTGGTTTCGCCAGTATGTTATTTCTTCGTCTCGACGGTGAAGGCCAAGCTAAGGTATGACGACAGCCTTGACGTGTTCGGCGTGCATGGCATCGGCGGTATCATCGGCGCGATTGCTACTGGTATAGTTGCTGACCCATCGTTGGGTGGGCAGGGCTGGATCGACTACACGGTGTTCCCAGCTGTTCCGGGTGTTTATGACATGACTGCGCAGGTTATCACGCAGTTCAAGGCTGTTGCCGTCACCGTGCTTTGGTCAGGCATTGTCTCGTACATCCTGTTCAAAGGCATTGACATGGTGTTCGGATTGCGTCCGACCGCCGATGACGAACGCCAAGGTCTGGATCAGACCTCGCATGGCGAAAGCGCTTACAACGTCTAAAGCGTAAGACAACGTCCGGCGGTCCTCCCCGCCGGGTGTTGATAAGCGAACGGCCCGCAGGATATTCCCCCTGCGGGCCGTTTCTATTTGGCGGGCGATTTTCGAAGCGAAAATCGTGCCGGAAAATTTGAATTTTCCGGTTACGCGGTAAGTTGGGCGATGGCTTTGGCGAGGATCGGCACGGTTTTGGCGTTCAGGCCAGCGATGTTGATGCGGGAATCCCCAACCATGTAGATGCCGTGCTGGTCTCGCAGGATGTTGACCTGCGCTTCGGTCAGCCCAAGCCGGCTGAACATGCCGCGATGGGAGGCGACGAAATCAAACCGATCCGAATTGGTGGCGCGGCGAAGTTCATCGGCAAGGCTTTGCCGCAGGGTCAGCATGTTGAGGCGGACTTCTTCGAGCTCGGCCTTCCAGTCGGCGCGCAAGGTGTCGTCTTCAAGGATCATCGTCACAAGACGCGCGCCGTGATCGGGCGGGAAGCTGTAGTTTTGACGGTTCAGGAAGGCGAGGTTGCCTTGGGTCACGGTCTTGCGGGCGGGGTCGCCGAGTGCGATCAGGATACCCGTGCGCTCGCGGTAGATGCCGAAGTTTTTGCTGCAGGAGGCGGCGATGAGGATTTCGGGGAAGGTCTGGGCGATCATCCTTGTCGCGGCGGCGTCTTCTTCCAGCCCATCACCGAAGCCTTGGTAGGCGAGGTCAACGAACGGGATAGCGCCCTTGGCCAGCAGCAGTTTCGCGACTTCAGCCCATTGATCGGCGTTCAGGTTCGCGCCGGTTGGGTTGTGGCAGCAGCCGTGCAGTAGGACGGCGTCGCCTGCGTTAACACCTTTGAGGTCTTCCATCAGTCCGGCGAAGTCGATGCCACGGGTTTCGGCGTCGAAATAGCGGTAGTCGGCCAGCTTCATGCCGAGGTATTTGATGATCGAAGGATGGTTCGGCCAAGTCGGGTTTGACAGCCAGACGGTTGCATTGGGCGAGGCCAGTTTGATCAGCTCCAGCGCCTGGCGGATCGCGCCGGTGCCACCCGGAGTAGCGACGGAAGCGGCACGGTCGGTGTAGCCCTCACCGAGGATCATTTTGACCATGGCGGCGTTATAGGCGGGCTCGCCTGCAAGGCCGGTATAGGTCTTGGTGGTCTCGGTTTCCCAAAGTTGCTTTTCGGCAGCCTTCACCGCGCGCATCACCGGGGTCAGGCCGGTGGCGTCGTTGTAAACGCCGACACCGAGGTCGATTTTACCCTCGCGCGGATCGTCTTTATACAGTTGGATCAGTTGCAGGATTTTGTCCTGCGGCTGCGGGTTCAAGGCTTCTAACATAGCTTATCCTTTTTCGACCGCGAGGTCGTCATACATGCCCCATTCGGCCCAAGAGCCGTCATACAGCGCATGGTTGCGATGGCCGATGCGTTCCAGTGCAAGGCTGAGGATCGCGGCGGTTACACCCGAGCCACAAGAGGTGATCGCGGGTTTGTTAAGGTTCACGCCTGCGGCTTCGAACACCGCGCGCAGATCGGCGGGAGATTTCATCGTGCCATCGGGGTTCAACAGCGTGCTGTAGGGCACGTTTTTGGCACCCGGAATATGACCGGAACGCAGACCGGGGCGCGGCTCTGGCACTTCGCCTTTGAAGCGGGGTGCGCCACGGGCGTCGATGATTTCGGCCTCGCCCAGCTTGGCGGCATGTGCCACTTGCGTCACATCTTTCACCAGGTGGTTCTGGCGGCTGACGGTCATGTGGCGGTCGCGCACGATGGGCGGCATGTCTTCGATCTCACGCCCCTCAGCCCGCCATTTCGGCAGGCCACCGTCCAGCACGGCCACATCGGTCTTGCCCATCAGCCGGAAGGTCCACCACACCCGGGCGGCCGAGAACAGGCCGGAGCCGTCATAGATCACCACCTGATGGCCGTCGCCAATGCCCATGGCGCGCAGCCGCGAGATGAACTTCTCGGGCGGTGGGGCCATATGCGGCAGGGCCGAGCGGTGATCGGTGATCTCGTCAATGTCGAAGAACCGCGCGCCGGGGATATGGGCGGTCAGATACTCGGCCTTCGCGTTGCGGCCTGCGTCGGGCAGATACCAGCTGGCGTCAATCAGCCGCAGATCAGGGTCGGCGCGGTGCGCGGCCAGCCAAGCGGTGCTGACCAAAGTTTTCGGATCATCGGCGGGGGATGGGGTCATCTGGGGCCTCGGGCTGCGAAATCGGCGGGGATGCCGATGCAGTTAAACCCAAGCAGGCTGCCAGACAAGAGAGCGCGGGCGCGCATTGGCACGCCCGCGCAAGAATATTAGCTTTTCGCCATCGCATTTTTGACCGCGCCGACAATCGCCATCAGCACACCGCCGCCGACGCCGCCCGAAAGCACTGAGGTGATGATCGACGTCATGTCGGTGGCACCGGTGGCCGCCGCAGTTGCCCCTGCGCCGCCCAGCATTGACAGGATCGTGCCGCCCAGACCGCCGCCGACAATCCCGACGATTGAGTTGCCCAACGTACCGAGGTTCAGGTTTTTCAGCACCGCGCCTGCCGCGTTGCCACCCAGTGCGCCTGCGATCAGCTGGATGATAAAGGCCATATCCATATACTCATTCCTTCCCTACATGATGCCCGCCGTTGCGTCGTGACATTTCCCGGCCATTTCTGGACCCGGAGATCTAGGACCGGATAGGGAGAATTATGCCTCAATCTAGGCATTTAGGCAATGTTTTCAGCAAAGTGCTAAAGTTTTGCCTTCATGCCTTCTTTCATAATGCGTGATTTTTGCCGATCCCAATCGCGCTTGGCCGAGCTTGCGCGCTTGTCGGCCAGCTTTTTGCCCTTGGCGACGCCGAGCTTCAGCTTCACCATGCCGCGCTCGTTGAAATACATTTTCAACGGCACGATAGTCATGCCTTCACGACCGACTGCATTCCACAGGCGCGACAGTTCCTTCTTGTTTACCAACAGCTTGCGGCGGCGGCGTTCGTCATGCGGGAACATCACCGCTTGCAGGTAGGGCGCAATATAACCGTTGATCAACCACAACTCGCCACCCTCAACCGAGGCATAGCTTTCGGCGATATTCGAGCCGCCCTTGCGCAGGGATTTCACCTCGGAGCCGTGCAGCATGATGCCAGCCTCCAGATCCCATTCGATGGCAAAATCGAAGCGGGCGCGCCGATTTTCGGCGATCAGTTTGGAGTTTGGGTCTGATTTTTCTACCATAATGCGCTGGAAATAGGGGTTAGGCGCGGCAGAGTCCAGCTTTCGGGCGGCGAAGTTTGTGCCGCGTGGTGGCGAAGCGACGGTTTGCCCGCCACCGCAGCACTCAGGCCACAAGGCGTTCGGCGCGGCGGGCAAGAAAGGCGCGGGCGCGGGGGGCGTCAAGACGGGGGAAGAAACTGTCTTCGGGGTAGCGGTTCGCACCATCCAACAGGCCGGGGCAATGCAGCAAGACGCCGGAGTTGGCGTAGATCACTTCCTCGCTGGCAAAAAGCGGTGTGACGATCTGGGTGGGTTGCGCCGTGCGATGGCGGCGGGCGGGGCCATGCAACAGCGCCAGCGCTGGGATCAGCACAAAGGGTGCGCCGTCGATTTCGGCATCGTCCAGCGTGTCGATCAGCAGGTGCTGGCGGGGCAGCAGCAGCAGATCGGAACAGGCGTCATACTGGCCGCCGGGCAGCATCAGTAGTGTGGTTACCAGCTCGGGCTGCAGGGCGCGGCGGTCGAGATGCAGGATCTTCGCCAGCCCGCCGTCCAAAGTTTGAACACAATCGCCGATGCGCAGCGCCTCAATCGGCTGCCAACCCGCAGTGGTTTCCACCAAAGTGCCCGCAACGATGCCGGTGATGACAGGAGAAAGCAGGGTTTCCACCGGGAAGATGGCGGAGGCGCTGCGGGAAATGTCTTGCATGAACATGGTGTTAGCCCTTTGCGTTAAGATCTGTGGCGGAGGTGTCTGATTGCGGCCCAATAAGCACCGGAATTTCGCCATTTTTTCGACACGCGTGCGGCAAGGGTTTGTCATTGTGGCGTTTGGCGAAACAATAATCGCGGAGTCGCGACTGAATCACCGGGATCGGCGACGCATTAGGGGTTTGTTAAGCAACAATTCGGGGCAGATTTAGCTGATTCGGCGGTTCTGGCCGAGGATGATCACGCCACAGGCGACGATGATCGCAGCGCCGGTCAAGGTGGCGGTGTCGGGGTGCTCGCCAAACACCGTGACGCCGAGGACCATGGCGAACAACAGCCGGGTGTAGCGGAACGGCGTGACCACGGCGATCTCGCCACTGCGCATCGCGGTCGTCAGCGCGGCATAGGCGGCGATGCCGAAAGCAGCTGCTCCGGCGATCAGGCCAAGGGTTGGCGGGGTGGGCAGGACGGCCTTGCCAGTGACGACGGTGATGATCACGCCGGATAGTGTCAGCATGATGAATCCGGTGACACCGAGTTGTGCGTTTGACAGCGCCGGGGGTGCTGCGCGGGTGGCAAGGTCGCGGCCTGCGAAGCCTAGCATGGCGACGAGGGCGAGCAGGGACAGGGCCGAGAAGCCGGACGGGCCGGGGCGCAGGATAATCAGCACGCCGATAAAGCCGAGCAGGATCAGCAGCCAGCGTTTCAGCCCGACGGTTTTGCCAAAGATCACAGCGGCGCCCAGCACCACCACCAAGGGAGTGGCTTGCAGGATCGCCGAGGCGACGGAAATCGGTGTCAGCGCGATGGCGAGAGCATAGAACAGCCGCCCGGTGATCTCAAAGCCTGATCGCAGCGCCATTGTGCCGGTGAACATTGCGCGCGGGATCGGTGGATCGCCGGCCCGCATTGCGAGGGCTGCGAAGACGGCAATCCCGATCAGCCCCATGATCAAAATCGCCTCGCCCACCGGAATGGACTGGCTGGCGGCTTTCAGGAAACTGTCCTCTGCCGCGAAGCCCGCCATCGAGGCGGTCATGTAAAGGCTGCCGCGCAGGTTGGGGGTCATCGGGACTTTCTGGGATTTGCTCTTTTTTAAATACTCCCGCCGGAGGCTCCGGGGGCTGGCCTCAGGTGCCTCCGGCTGGGATATTTAAGCCAAGATGAAAGCGTTAGATCAGGCCCGCGTGCTGCATTGCGGATTTGACGCGGGCTTTGGTGGGATCGGTCAGGCCAACCAGCGGCAGGCGGACGTCTTCGGCACAAAGGCCGAGCAGCGACAGGCCGTATTTTGCGCCGACCAGACCGGGCTCAAGGAAGATCGCCTCATGCAGCGGCATTAGTTTGTCTTGGTAGGCCAAGGCCTTGGTGTAGTCGCCTGCCAGCGTCGCCGCTTGGAAGTCCGCGCAGAGGCGGGGGGCGACGTTGGCCGTCACGCTGATACAGCCAATGCCGCCGTGGGCGTTGAAGCCCAAAGCGGTGGCGTCTTCGCCCGACAGTTGGATGAAATCGGCACCACAGGTGGCGCGCTGCATCGAGACACGCTCGATTTTGCCGGTGGCGTCTTTCACCCCGATGATGCGCGGCAGTTTCGCCAATGTGCCCATGGTGTCGGGCGACATATCAACGACCGAGCGGCCGGGGATATTGTAGATGATGATCGGCAGTTGGCACGCATCATGCAAGGCGGTGTAATGCGCCACCAGCCCGGCTTGGGTCGGGCGGTTGTAATAGGGCGTCACCACAAGGGCTGCATCCGCGCCGACTTTCTCGGCGAAGCGGATCAGCGAGATGCCCTCCGAAGTATTGTTCGACCCGGCCCCCGCGATCACCGGCACCCGGCCAGCGGCGGTTTGCACCACCACTTCGATGACTTTCTGGTGTTCTTCGTGTGAAAGCGTCGGGCTTTCGCCGGTGGTGCCGACTGGGACAAGGCCCGTCGAGCCCTCGGTGATATGCCACTCGACCAGCTTCTTCAGCGTCACCAGATCAAGTTCACCGTTCTTGAACGGCGTAACCAGTGCGGGAATGGACCCTTTGATCATGGTGCGCGTCTCCTCTGGGGGGCGATCAGGAATCGCCGTTGTGTAAGCGCTGCCTACCTAACCGGGGAGCGGCGTTTTGCCAAGTATGGGTGAAGGCTGGGGCGTAGGCGGCGAATTGCTGGGCTCACGGGGTTTTGGGTTGTGGGAATCCGGGGCATAGGGCAAAATCCGGCGATGAGCAGAATAAGGAAGATCGCAAAAGCGATCATAATCGGCGTTGCACTGGTGATGTCTCCTATGGCGCGGGCCGATCAGGCCGCGTCGTTCTCAAGCGCGTTGAAAGCGGCAGAGGCCAAGGATTGGCCTGCTGCGTTGACGGCGGCGCAGGGGGCGGGGGCCATCGGTGGTGATGTGATCCTGTGGCAATGGCTGCGCGACGGTCAGGGCCGCTTGGGCGACTACGAGGGGTTTATTGCCCGCAGGCCGGATTGGCCGGGGTTGGCATTGCTGCGCGAAAAGGGCGAGGTCGCGGTGGCGCGCTCGACGGACCCTGCGCGGGTGGTGGCGTATTTTGGCCGCGACAAGCCGAAGACCGGGGCGGGGTCGGTGGCTTTGGTCACGGCGCTGGTCGCCTTGGGGCGATCTGACGGGGCCGAGGCGGAGGCGTTTCGGGCTTGGACCACGCTGAAGTTTGAAGCGGTAGATGAGACGGCGATGTTGGGCATCATGGGAGCCCCCTTGGCGGTGGCGCATGAGGTGCGGCTGGACCGCATCCTGTGGGACGGCGGGCGAAAGGCCGAGGCCGAGCGGATGCTGCCGCGGGTCTCAAAAGACTGGCGCGCCTTGGCGGTGGCGCGGATGGCGTTGCGGGCGGACAATGCGGCGGCGGTGGATTTGGTCGATGCGGTGCCGAAATCCCTGCTGGGCGATCCGGGGCTGGCCTATGAGCGCTTCACCTACCGGATGCGGGCGGATCGGTATGATGATGCCGCGACGCTGATATTAGAGCGCAGCAAGTCGGCGGCCAGTCTGGGTGACCTCGAGGCTTGGGGCAAGCGGCGTGCGGATTTGGCGCGGGTTTTGCTGCGGCAGGGCGAGCCGAAGCTGGCGTTGCGGGTGGCGGCGAACCATCAGATGAGCAAGGGCAGTGACTATGTTGATCTGGAGTTTCTGGCTGGGTTTATCGCGCTGCGGAAATTAGGCGATCCGGAAGTGGCGATCAAGCATTTCACGCATTTGAAGGAAGCCGTGGCGACGCCGATCTCTGTTGCGCGGGCGGAATATTGGATGGGTCGGGCGCTGGAGGCCAAGGGCGACCGCGCCGGGGCGGATGCGGCCTATGCGCGGGCGGCGCGCAATCAGACGGCGTATTATGGGATGCTGGCGTCTGAGAAGATCGGGTTGCCGCTTGATCCGGGTTTGGTGAATGTGGGCGAGCCGAACGCGGCGTGGCGGACTTCGGGATTTGCTGGGTCTTCGGTTTTGGCGGCGGGGATGGCTTTGGCCGAGGCGGGGGATCGCACGACGGCGAAGCGGTTTTTCTTGCAGGTGGCCGAGGGCTTGGATGCCAAGGGGTTGCAGCAGTTGGCCGATCTGGCGTTGCGGATTGATGAGCCGCATATCGCTTTGCTGGTGGCCAAGCAGGCGGCAGAGCGGGGGGTGATCTTGCCGCGCGCTTATTATCCGATGCCCGCGATGGTGCCGGATGGCTTGGCGGTCAGCCGCGCCTTGGCGTTGTCGATTTCGCGGCGGGAGAGTGAGTTTGATCCTGCTGCGCAAAGCAAGGCCGGGGCGCGGGGGTTGATGCAGGTGATGCCCGCGACCGCCGAGCATGTGGCGAAGGGGTTGGGGGAGACTTCTTCGGCGGGACGATTGACCGCTGATCCATCGTTCAATGTGCGGATGGGGTCGATCTATCTCAGCCATATGATTGAGGAATTCGGGCCTTCGGTGGCGCTGGTGGCCTCGGGCTATAATGCCGGGCCGGGGCGGCCACGGAAATGGATCACGCAGTTTGGCGATCCGCGCAAGGATAGCGTCGATGTGGTGGATTGGGTCGAGATGATCCCGTTTGCCGAAACCCGCACCTATGTGATGCGGGTGGCGGAGGGGGTGGTGATCTACCGCGCCAAGCTGAAAGGCGTGGCGGGGCCGGTGCGGATTTCGGCGGAATTGACGGGGCGGTGAGGCGTGGGGTTGAGAGCGCTTGGTTCATTGGCCGATTTCCGAATTGTTAAGGGACCAGAAAGCGGCCATTTTTGGTATGGGATGGGGCCATATTATTGGCGTGGTGGGGGTTATTAACCATTTGAGCGAATCAGGTGAGGAGCTATGTATGGCGCCAAATCTTGATGGATGAAATCAGCAAGATAATCGCAAGCGCAGGTAGCAAGAGGGTGCTTGGCACTACACCCAGCAGATGCCCGCCGATAAAAGTGCCTAAAATCGAACCCAGTGCCATGACAGCGACAAAGACCATATTGCGCCGCAATACGGTGAAACTTTGATCGCGGCTGTAGCGCGCAAAACCCACAAGCATCGTTGGCAAGCTGACTGCAAGGGAGAGCGAGCCGGCCAATTTTACATCGACCCCGAACAGCAAAACGAGCGTGGGGATCAGCAGTTCTCCGCCCGCTACCCCCATCAATGCGGCGACAATGCCGATCCCAAAGCCCAAGATCACACCTGAAACGGCTTGCGCCGCACCGATCAGAAGCGGTTGGCTTGTGGTTGTGTCATGGCCGAAAACCAACACAGCCGCGATGCCCAGCATTAGAGCAAGTCACCTTCAATCGGGACCATATCCTGCGGCTTTGAAGTAGTTTCTGCATTCCTGGCTATGGAATAGATCGCAGACTGCACCGACGGCGGTCCAGAGGGCTTGGTACGTT
>NZ_JAFCTX010000033.1:0-51191 GCF_049896245.1 Cypionkella sp. TWP1-2-1b2
AACGGCTTCTATAATCCCCGACGCAGACACTCAGCAATTGGCTGGAAATCCCCCGTGGCTTTCGAACAGAAGGCCGCCTAACATGAGCACCTGACCGGAACGAAACCGGGACAGGTCCATGGTGACATAGCCGATCATCGAGGCCGCCTCAGAATCGGAGACCATGTCGCGCACGACGGCGCGGGACAGCACCATGCCCGCGGCGATCACCGCTTGCGCCATGCGGAAGATCAGAAAGCTGGTGGCACTGGCCGCAGTGAGGGTGCCGATGGTGGCGATCAGGAACAGGATCAGGGCGGCGAGGATGACTTTGCGGCGGCCGTAGCGGTCAGAGATCGGGCCGATCAGGATTTGCAGCACCGCCGAGAGCGCGAGATAGAGTGCGACGGAGAGTTGCATCAGCGCGTAGGGGGCGTCGAAATAGGCGGCCATGCCGGGCAAGGACGGCAGGAAGATGTTCATCGTCAGCGCCGAGAGGCCCGCGAGCAGGGTCAGGGTGAGGATTTTCGGCGGGGTGTGGCGGTTGAGGAAGATTGCCTTGGGGTGGGGCATGTGTGGGCCTTGATGCGGCGGCGGCTTTATCGGCGAAGCCTCCGGCGGGGATATTTGAGCAGATAGGATGGGCTAAGCGGCGGCTTTGGGGGCGGTCAGGTCCATTTATGGAAGATGAAGAAGGCGCCGAGGGCGATGAAGGCGAAGCCGAGGGCGTGGCTCCAAGTCAGCGGCTCTTTCAGGTAGAACACCGAAAATACCGCGAAAACGGCGAGTGTGATGACCTCTTGGATCGTCTTGAGCTGGGCTCCGTTGTAGATGCTGGAGCCGATGCGGTTGGCGGGGACCATCAGGCAATACTCGAAAAACGCGATGCCCCAAGAGATGAAGATCACCGTGATCAGGGCGGTAGATTTGTGTTTGAGGGGACCATACCAAGCGAAGGTCATGAAGACGTTCGACAGCGACAACAGGCCGATGGTGACGAGCGGGACAGGCAGCGTGGGCATGGCGGTTCTCGGATGCAAATTCTGGTAATCGGGGACGTATATAGAACAAAAACCACGTTTGCCATCAGTGACGGCATTTGAAGCAGCGGGTTGCCGCAGCCGTTTCTGAAGGTGCCGGGTGCGGACTGGATGCCTGAACCGATCCGCTTTGACCCTACCACTGGTGTGCGGGTGTTCGGAGCCAAGACAGAGAGGCTTTGAGAAAGTAATCCGGCGGCGAAAAAGTGCCTGCACTTGCGCAAACTGCCGCTGGGCTGGGGGAGGATGCAAGGAAATCGCTGCATTCCGACGCGTTTTGCGCTAGTATTGCAAAAAACAAAAACGAGCAGGACTGGCACAATGACCCTCATCCGAACTGCGCGGCACCTTTGCGGTGCCGGTTTCGTGCTGGCGGTGCTGGCAAGCTGCGGGCACAGCGAACTCGAATGTATGGAGCGGGCGATGTATTTCGAATCCAACCGCTCTAGCCGGGATGGCATGGTGGCGGTGGGCAGCGTTGTTATGAACCGCGTCGAGTCGGGGCAGTATCCGCGCAATGTCTGTGGCGTGGTGGCGCAGCGCAAGCAATTCGCGCCGGGGGTGATGAGCAAGCGGATGAACACTCGCACGGCCCCGCAGTTGCGCGACGCGGCGCAGTCGGTGTTGCAGGGCGAGCGGCATCCGCTGGTCGGCCGCGCGCAGTTTTTCCATACGGCAACCTATCACGCTGGCTACAACAACATGCAGTATGTGCTGACCACCGGGGGCAATGCGTTTTACGAACGGGTCGACCCGGCTTTGGTCACCCAGCCACTGCCATTGCCGCCGATTGAGGGCATTACCGGAAAGTGATGAATTTGCAGGTTTGCAATTTGCATTTTTAATCATCCGCAGAGTTTGCATATTTACGATATTGCGCTTTGCCGGCGTATTCTAGGGCGCTATGCTGGTGGCGATTTGAGGGGGAGCCCGGCCATGAAAGATATCCTGCAACAGTTGGAAGACCGCCGCCGCGTGGCGCGTTTGGGCGGCGGGCAACGCCGGATCGACGCACAGCACGCCAAGGGCAAATTGACCGCGCGCGAGCGGATCGAGCTGTTGCTGGACGAAGGCTCGTTTGAAGAATTTGATATGTTCGTGGCACATCGTTGCACTGACTTTGGCATGGAGGCGGACCGTCCGGCGGGGGATGGCGTCGTTACCGGCTGGGGCACGGTGAACGGGCGGATGGTCTATGTGTTTTCGCAGGACTTTACGGTGTTTGGCGGGTCTTTGTCGGAAACCCATGCGCAGAAGATTTGCAAGATCATGGATATGGCGATGCAGAATGGCGCGCCGGTGATTGGGCTGAACGATTCTGGCGGGGCGCGGATCCAGGAGGGCGTGGCCTCGCTCGCGGGCTATGCTGAGGTGTTTCAGCGCAATGTGATGGCGAGCGGAGTGGTGCCGCAAATCTCGGTGATCATGGGGCCTTGTGCGGGCGGGGCGGTGTATTCGCCCGCGATGACCGACTTTATCTTCATGGTGCGGGATTCGTCCTACATGTTCGTCACCGGGCCGGATGTGGTGAAAACCGTGACCAATGAGGTGGTCACGGCAGAGGAACTCGGCGGGGCGTCAACCCATACCAAGAAATCATCCGTCGCCGATGGCGCGTTTGAGAATGATGTCGAGGCTTTGGCCGAAGTGCGCCGCTTGGTGGATTTTCTGCCGCTGAACAACCGGCAGAAAGCTCCGGTCAGGCCGTTTTTCGATGATCCGGCGCGACTGGAGGCGAGCCTTGATACGCTGATCCCGGAAAATCCGAACCAGCCCTATGATATGAAAGAACTGATCGAGAAGCTGGCCGATGAGGGCGATTTCTTTGAAATCCAACGCGATTTTGCTGCCAATATCATCACCGGCTTTGTGCGGATTGAGGGGCAATCGGTGGGCGTCGTCGCCAATCAGCCGATGGTTTTGGCGGGGTGTCTGGATATTGACAGCTCGCGCAAGGCGGCGCGGTTCGTGCGGTTCTGCGATGCGTTTGAGATTCCGATCCTGACTCTGGTCGATGTGCCGGGGTTCTTGCCGGGGGTGGCGCAAGAGTTGGGCGGCGTGATCAAGCATGGTGCCAAACTGTTGTTTGCTTACGGCGAAGCCACGGTTCCGAAAGTGACGGTGATCACCCGCAAGGCGTACGGCGGGGCTTATGACGTGATGTCGTCAAAGCATTTGCGCGGTGATTTCAACTATGCTTGGCCGACCGCCGAGATTGCAGTGATGGGCGCGAAGGGGGCGACCGAGATCATCCATCGCGGCAAATCACCGGAGGAGATTGCGCGGCTGACGAAAGAATATGAAGACCGTTTCGCCAACCCGTTTGTGGCGGCGGAAAAGGGTTTTATCGACGAAGTCATCATGCCACATTCGACCCGCCGCCGCATCGCGCGGGCATTTGCAAGCTTGCGCGGTAAGAAGCTGGCGAACCCGTGGAAAAAGCACGATAACATTCCGCTGTGACCTAAGGAGAACAGCAATGCGTGCGGGCAGCGGAAAAGCGGGGCGGTTATGACCGATCCGAATACAACGGACAGTGCAGAGGCGGTTGTGGTGCCGGTGCCCTCTGGGCAATGGGTGCGCTTCGTCGATGTGGTGATGAACGCGCCGGGGCCGGATGGCTTGACCGCGCGGTTTCGCTTTGTAGCACCCGCGATTGCGAAACAAACCGGATCGGTGGATTTCGAAGTTGCGGCGGCGGATATGGAACATCTGTGCAAGAGTTTTGCGTTGCCACGCATCGCGTCAACCGGGCCGAAACCCAGCCAGATCGTGATCTCGCTTGCCGACCGCGACGTGCCGTTTGGCGAAGCTGCGCCTGAGGCCACTCAATTCTTTGAGGCGTATCGCATCAACGGCGACGCCTGTATATGGGAGGCTTTTTGATGAAAGCACAAAATCTAGCGGCCACGGCTGCTTTGCAACCGATGGCTGATGTAGCCTTGCCACAGCTGATGGCATTTGACCAATTTGCGTGTCAATTCCGCAGTTTATCGGCTAGTGTTCATGTAGACCGAACCCAAGCGGTCTTTCCTTCGCAGAAGGAGGCGGCACAAAGCACGCCTCCCGTACAAAAATGGAGTCGAGGATGTCGAGCACTAAGTTTACCGTACTGGCACTGTGCCTGGTCGCTTTCGTGGCAGGTTGCGCCAAGAAAGCCGAAGACGTGGTTTACGTGGACCAACCGGCTGTCACCACCGAGCCGACCTACACCGGCAAATACAAGTAAGACTAAGGGGCGGGCGCTTGTGGGCCTTAGGTCCAAGCCCGCCCTTTTTCTATCTGCTGCAAAGACTTACAGCCCATCGGCAACAACTGTCCTAACGCTTCTGAACCGCTTTGCACTTGATCAGACCAGCACCTATGGTGCCAGCGTCGTCAATGATGCAATCTGGAGTATATCATGCGTTCTGCAACCATCCTCGCTTTCATCGCGCTTGCCGCTTTCGCCGCCTGCGCCAAGAAAGAGCCACCTATCGAGCCGATGCCAGCCGAAATCACTGTCGAGCCGACCGAGACCGGCAAATACAAGTAATCTCTCGGGGCGGGGCTTCGGCCCCGCTCTCGCCGCCACTTTTGTCTGCAAGTCAGCACAAGGGGTGGCATCATGCTGAAGCATCGCGGTTTTCCCGGCCGCCTGACCGGCACTGATTTTCAGTTTGTGATCCGCCGCGCCAATATGAAGGCGGGCGCTGCCAAGATCATCAAACGCGAACGTTTCGCAGATCGCAAAAACGCTGACCGGATGGCCGACAAGGGCTTTATGGCGGCCCTGTGGGCACAGTTCGGCGAAGACGTTTTCGAGCGCGGCAATCTCGATGCGGGCCGCTTGTCGTGGCTGTTTGGCCGCGAGGTGGTGGCCGCCGAAGATCCGTTTGATCCTGCGTCTTACGATGCGCTGCTCAAGATCAACCTGAAAGTCGCCCAAGTCTCGTTCCCCGAGATTTTCGCCGCCGATGCCGAGCCGATGGACTTTGGCGATTGGGACGACGACGAGGATCAGGATTAGGCATGAATCCGCGCAAGCCTTTGGCATCTTGGCAGCAATTCGCGCAAGCCTTCTGGCAGGGCGAAACAGGCTTTGCGCCAAGTGCTGGCTTGCGCGATGATCGCTGTGTGCCTGGGGCGTTGCTTGCACCGCAATGCCTTGGGCAAGACTGTTACCCTTTCCCTACCCTCTGGCCTGACTCCGACGGGGTCAGGCCTTTTTTTGTTACAGGTTTTGTTGCTGGCGCGGCACCGCTTTGGCGGCTTGTTGCCAGTTGCGTGCGGGCAAGCTTTTTTCAGTTTGCATCGCTGCTGGAAACAGTAGAATCTATGCGCAGAACAACAAACAAAAGAGGCAGTTCAAAATGCGGAAATCTCTCCTTCTTATCGTCATTCTCACCATGCCGCTGGCCGGCTGCTTGCAGGACCCTGCGTCGCGCGGTCTGGCTGGCGCTGCGGGGGGTGCGGCTATCGCTGACCTTACCGGCAACAACGCTGTTACTGGCGCCGTCATCGGCGGGCTTGCAGGAGCTGCGACTTGCGGCGTCAACATCGGCCTGCCGCCCTGCTACTGATCTGATCGCCGCTTACGCGGCTAATGCTATGACGGCCAGTCGGGGTGTTCCCCCGGCTGGCCGTTTTGTTTTGTCCCGGCCCGGACAGACTAATACTTGGGGAGAGAGCTATGTTTAAGAAAATCCTGATCGCCAATCGGGGCGAGATCGCCTGTCGGGTGATCAAGACCGCCCGCAAGATGGGGATCAAGACGGTGGCGGTGTATTCCGATGCCGACCGGGGCGCGTTGCATGTGAAGATGGCGGATGAGGCGATCCATATCGGCGCCTCGCCTGCGGCGCAGTCTTACATCGTCATTGAAAAGATCATGGCGGCGGTGAAGGCGTCTGGCGCTGAAGCGGTGCATCCGGGCTATGGGTTCCTCAGTGAAAACATGAACTTCGCGGCGGCGTTGGAGGCGGCGGGGGTGGTGTTCATTGGGCCGCCGAGCCCTGCGATTGAGGCGATGGGCGATAAGATCACCTCGAAGAAGCTCGCGATGGCGGCGGGAGTTTCCACCGTGCCGGGGCATATGGGGCTGATTGATGATGCCGAACATGCGGTGAAAATTGCGGGGCAGATTGGTTATCCGGTGATGATCAAGGCCTCGGCGGGCGGTGGCGGCAAGGGCATGCGGATCGCTTGGGACGATGCCGAGGCGCGCGAGGGCTTTCAATCATCGAAGAACGAAGCGGCGGCGAGTTTTGGCGATGACCGGATTTTCATTGAGAAATTCGTCACCCAGCCGCGCCATATCGAAATTCAAGTGTTGGGCGATAAGCACGGCAATATCGTTTATCTGCATGAGCGCGAATGTTCGATCCAGCGCCGCAATCAGAAGGTGATCGAGGAAGCGCCCTCGCCATTCTTGGATGAGGCGACGCGCAAGGCGATGGGCGAGCAGGCCTGCGCCTTGGCCCGCGCGGTGGGCTATACCAGCGCAGGCACGGTGGAATTCATCGTCGATGGCGCGCGGAACTTCTACTTCCTGGAGATGAACACAAGGTTGCAGGTGGAACATCCGGTGACCGAGTTGATCACTGGGGTCGATCTGGTCGAACAGATGATCCGGGTGGCTTATGGCGAAAAGCTGCCCTTCAAGCAGGAAGATCTGAAGATCAACGGCTGGGCGATGGAAAGCCGGCTTTATGCCGAAGACCCTTATCGCAACTTCCTGCCTTCAATCGGTCGTCTGACCCGTTATCGCCCGCCAGTGGAAGGCCCGACGGCGGCGGGTGGCATCGTGCGCAACGATACCGGGGTGTTTGAGGGCGGCGAGATTTCGATGTTCTACGACCCGATGATCGCCAAGCTGTGCACCTGGGGGCCGAGCCGTGCGGCGGCGATTGAGGAAATGCAGCAGGCCCTAGATACGTTTGAGGTCGAGGGCATCGGCCACAACCTGCCCTTCGTCGGGGCTGTGATGGCGCATCCGCGCTTTCAATCCGGCAATATCACCACGGCGTTCATTGCCGAGGAATACCCGGAAGGCTTCCAAGGTGCGACCTTGGATGCGGATACCCTCGCACGGGTTGCCGCCTCTGCCGCTGCGATGAACCGGGTGGCGGAGATTCGGCGCACGCGGATTTCCGGCACGATGGACAACCACGAGCGCAGGGTCGGCGATGACTGGGTGGTGACGCTTCAAGGCGTTGAACATGTGGTGAAAATCGCGGCGGACCCGGCGGGATCGACGGTGACGCTGCAAGATGGCCGCAGCCTGCGGGTAAGTTCGGATTGGGTGCCGGGGCAGGCTTTGGCCAGCATCATGGTCGATGGCGCGGCTTTGGTGATGAAGGTCGGCAAGATCAGCGGCGGCTTCCGGCTGCGCTTACGCGGCGCTGATCTAAAGGCGCATGTCCGCACGCCACGGCAGGCGGAACTGGCGAAACTGATGATCGAAAAGCTGCCACCCGATACCTCTAAATTCCTGCTCTGCCCGATGCCAGGCTTGATCGCCAAGATCATGGTCGCGGCTGGTGATGAGGTGCAAGAGGGGCAGGCTTTGGCGACGGTTGAGGCGATGAAGATGGAAAATATCCTGAAAGCCGAGCGAAAGGGCGTGGTCAAAGCGGTGAAGGCAGTGGCGGGCAGCAGCCTGAAGGTCGATGAAGTCATCATGGAGTTTGAATAGGTGGGCAGGGTCGGATCAGGGCAGGGCGAGACTCGACAAATGTTCCCAATTTGTTCTAGTGTGACCACTTGTTCCTCCAGCTCCGACTCGAGTCACTATGAGCCAGCGCGTCTCCACCCTGTTCTTCGACATGAACAGCTTTTACGCCTCAGTCGCCCAAGCCGAGGAGCCTGCCTTGATGGGCAGGCCGGTGGGGGTGTTGACGGGCGAGGGTCCGAACACCGCTTGTATTGCTGCCAGTATCGAGGCGAAACGCTGCGGCGTGGGCATGGGGACGCGGCAGGACGAGGCGCGCCAGCTTTGTCCCGGCATCGTGTTTCGCCCGGTGAAGCACGACATCTGCGTGCGCTATCATCATGCAATCCTGCGCGCAGTGGACACGGTTGTGCCAGTGCATCGGGTGTTCTCAATCGACGAATGTTCCTGTCTGCTGACCGGATCGCAGCAGGAATTACCGCGCGCAATGGAATTGGGGCGGGCTTTACAGGCCGCGGTGCTGGCGCAGGTGAGCCCGGCGTTGCGCTGCTCGGTGGGGTTGGCACCCACACGGCTGCTGGCAAAACTGGCGGCAGGGCTGGAGAAACCCGGCGGCTTGCATTGGCTGTTGCCGGAAATTCTGCCGGACCGCATCGCGGACATGGCGTTGGACGATCTGCCGGGGATTTCCTCGCGGATGCGGGATCGGCTGATTGCGGCGGGCGTGCCGGACGTGCGGGCATTGTATGCGCTGGACCCAAAACGGGCGCGGGCTATTTGGGGTTCGGTCACCGGCGAGCGGTTCTTACGCGAACTCCGTGGCGAGGTGGTGGTCTGGCCGGAAACTCAGCGCGGCATGATCGGGCATGGTCAGGTATTGTCCGGCGGCAATGCCACGCCCGAGGGGGCGCGGCTGGTGGCGCGGCGGTTGCTGGTGAAAGCGGCGGCGCGTCTGCGGCGCGAGGGTTTTTTGGCGCGCAGTCTGCATCTGTCTCTAAGACTGCGCGATGGCGGGAGCCCCAGCACCGATGGGCAAATCCGCGCTACGCAGGATACGTTTTTCCTGCTGGAAACCTTGGATCGCTATTGGGCAAAGCTGCCGCGCGGGCGGATCAGGTCGGTGAATGTGATGCTCGGCGGACTGCTGCCGTCGGGGCAAGAGACGGGCGATTTGTTCGATCTGCCCGCGTCTCAGGAAGAAATCCCCGTGGGGCTGTGCCGGGCCATCGACCGCTTGAATCTGCGCTATGGCCAAAACACCGTGTGCTTTGGCGAATTGCCGCCGCAGTATGTCGCCTATACCGGCGCGAAAATCGCCTTTGGCCGCATTCCGGTGGCCGAGGATTTTCTCGAATAACCGCATTGCCCGCGCTGGCCCGCGTTGGCTGCAAGGGAGCAGAGCATGACTGATCTGAACGCATGGACGGCTTTGGCCGCGACGGAAATGAAGGGCGGCGACCCGGAAAGCCTCGTGTGGGATACGCTGGAAGGCATCGCGGTGAAGCCTTTGTATACCGCCGCCGATGTCGAAGGCCTGCCGCAAATCGGCGAAATGCCCGGCTTTGCGCCGTTTACACGTGGCGTCAAGGCGACGATGTATGCCGGGCGGCCCTGGACCATCCGGCAATATGCTGGGTTCTCGACGGCTGAAGCCAGCAACGCGTTTTACCGGAAAAATTTGGCGGCGGGGCAGCAGGGGGTCTCGGTGGCCTTCGATCTGGCGACGCATCGCGGCTACGATTCCGATCATCCGCGCGTTGAGGGCGATGTCGGCAAGGCCGGGGTGGCAATTGATAGCGTAGAGGATATGAAAATCCTGTTCGACGGCATCCCGCTCGATAAAGTCAGCGTGTCGATGACGATGAATGGTGCTGTGATCCCGATTTTGGCGAGTTTCATTGTGGCGGGCGAGGAGCAGGGCGTGGATCGTTCGCTGCTGTCGGGCACCATTCAAAACGATATTCTGAAGGAATTCATGGTGCGCAACACCTACGTCTATCCGCCGGAACCCTCGATGCGGATCATTGCGGATATTATTGAATACACCTGCGCCCATATGCCGAAGTTCAATTCGATCTCAATCTCCGGCTATCACATGCAGGAAGCCGGGGCGAATTTGGTGCAGGAATTGGCCTATACTCTGGCCGATGGCCGCGAATATGTCCGGGCGGCACTGGCGCGCGGCATGAATGTCGATGATTTCGCCGGGCGTCTGAGCTTCTTCTTCGCCATCGGGATGAATTTCTTCATGGAGGCCGCGAAGCTGCGCGCGGCACGGTTGTTGTGGCACCGGATCATGGCGGAGTTTCAGCCTAAAAAGCTGGGCTCGTCGATGCTGCGGACGCATTGCCAGACTTCTGGCGTGTCCCTGCAAGAGGCCGATCCCTATAACAACGTGATCCGCACCGCCTATGAGGCTATGTCGGCGGTTTTGGGCGGCACGCAATCGCTGCACACCAATGCTTTGGATGAAGCCATCGCACTGCCTACGGAGTTTTCAGCCCGCATCGCGCGCAACACCCAGTTGATCTTGCAGGAGGAAACTGGGATTTGCCATGTCGTCGATCCGCTGGCGGGGTCGTATTACGTCGAAAGCCTGACACATTCCTTGGCTGAGGAGGCGTGGAAGCTGATCGAGGAAGTTGAGGCGATGGGGGGAATGACCAAGGCGGTGGCCTCGGGCATGCCGAAGCTGCGGATTGAGGAATCGGCGGCGAAACGACAAGCGGCGATTGATCGTGGCGATGAGGTTGTGGTCGGGGTGAACAAATACCGGCTCGCCCAGCAGGATGCGATCGACATTCTCGATATTGATAACGTCGCGGTGCGGCTAAGCCAGATCGAACGCCTACGTGCGACGCGGGCGGCGCGGGATGAGGCACGCGCACAGGCGGCGCTGGACGAATTGACCCGGATCGCGGGCCATGACGGCAATCTGCTGGCGGCAGCGGTTGAGGCAGCTCGGGCGCGGGCAACGGTGGGGGAAATCAGCATGGCGATGGAGAAGGTGTTCGGGCGGCACCGCGCCGAGGTCAAAACCCTCGCCGGGGTTTATGGTGCAGCCTATGCGGGTGACGCGGGCTTTGCCGCTATTCAGGCCGATGTCGAGGCGTTTGCCGAAGAAGAAGGCCGCCGTCCCCGGATGTTGGTGGTGAAGATGGGCCAAGATGGCCATGATCGCGGTGCCAAGGTGATCGCCACCGCCTTCGCCGATATCGGTTTTGACGTTGATGTCGGGCCGTTGTTCCAGACCCCTGCCGAGGCCGCCCAAGATGCCATCGACAACGATGTGCATGTGGTCGGAATCTCGTCGCAGGCCGCTGGGCATAAAACCCTCGCGCCGAAGCTGGTGCAGGCTTTGCGCGATGCGGGCGCGGGCGAGATTCTGGTGATCTGCGGCGGGGTTATTCCGCAGCAGGATTATCAGTTTCTCTACGATGCAGGCGTGAAAGCGATCTTCGGGCCGGGGACGAATATTCCCGAGGCGGCGAAGGATATTCTGAACCTGATCCGGTCGGCGCGCAGCTAAGGCGGATGCGCGCCGCACGGGGATATTTGGATCAATGTGAATGGTAAGGCAGGGTGCTTACTCCGTCTTGCCCTTGCATTGCGCAAATCGCCTTAGTGGCTGAGCCAGGGATTTGCGCCGCCCAGGATCAGCGCGATCATCACTATTGCGCCAGCGAATTGATCTACCGGCGGGCCCGCTAAGAACCCCACGAAGCCCGATGCCCTGACCACGGCCCAAACACGCATCGCGATGCGATACCGAGCGGTGCCCAAAATTGTTTAGGCGTTAAAAACCACGGCGGCAAAACCGCTTAGAAAACCCCATTGAAGGTTCGTCAGTTGGTCTTGCCCTTCAACAGCGCGAAGATTGCCATCGCGTGGCCGTGGCCCAGATCAAACTCGGTTTTCAGCCAGTCGTTGATCTGGGTAGCTTTGACGCCAGCAGCGATGCCATCGGTGGTGGCAAAGCCTTTGGCTTGTGCGAGGGCTTTGAAATCCGCCGGAGATTTACCGGTTTTGGCTTGGATATTGTCCAGATAGGCTTGGAACGACATTCACATCTCCTGTTGGGCTGCCCACAACAGCCCGCGCCGCATCAGTTCGCGGGCGGGGCCGTGGTTGATCACATCGGCCTGATGGCCCAAGGCGTTGTAATAGACCCGGCCTTGGCCCCAGAGTTTGGAAAACACCACCGGCAACGCCACCGGGCCGTTGGGTGAGTGCGGGCCATCGACCACCGGGAAATCGCAGACGGCATGGACGCGCACGGCAGGGTCGATGTGCAGGTAATACTGCTCGGTCGCCACATCAAAATCAGCGATCCCGGCCACCAGAGGATCATCGGATACCATTCGCACCCGGTAATTCACCCCATCATTGCCCGGATGCGCCACCCATTGTGCCCCGGTCATAAACTGCCAGAGCACATCCGAGCGGAAGGCGTCGCACATCCCGCCATGGCAGCCTGCTAGACCCACGCCCGAGGCCACAGCTGCGGCGACGTTTTCAGACTGGTGCGGCTCAATGCTGCTCATGGTCCAGACCGGAACGATCAGGCTCAGGTCAGTTAAAGCCCCCAGATCATCGAAACAGCCAAGGCTTTCCGTCACCTCCACCTGCATCCCCGCGCCGCGCAGTTCCTCGGCAAAGAAGGCGGCGACTTTATCCGGCTGGTGGCCGTCCCAGCCGCCCCATGTGATCAGCGCTTTGGTCATGGTCATCCTCTGTGCTCAAGTATCGTGGGGGGGATTTGCCTACAAATCCGTGGGGGGCCGCCAGCCCCCCGACTTCACCGCAGAGTTTCCGCTGTTGGCAGGATCGTCAACCTAGAACCGTTGCGCTGCCGCTGGTTTATTGCCCATGATTGTCTCAATCTCGGCCAAAACTTCCGGCGTCAGCTTTGCCTTAGACTTCAGCGCGGCAAGGTTATCGCTGAGTTGGCTGGCGCGCGATGCCCCCAGGATCACAGTTGAGACCCGCGGATTGTTCAGGCACCACAGTAGCGCCAGATGTGCCAAGGGCAGGCCTGCGCGCTTGGCCAGATCGGCCAAGCTGCGGGATTTCGCCAGTTTGTCCTGCCCCACGTCCGAGGCCAGCATATCGCGCAGCCATTCGTAGCCGGGCAGGGTCATTCGGCTGTCATCCGGGATCGCGGCGTTGTATTTGCCGGTCAGGATGCCCGAGGCCAGCGGCGACCAGATCGTGGTGCCAAGGCCGTAGGTGTCATAGATTGGCGCATAATCGGCCTCGACCTTCTGGCGCTCGAACAGGTTATATTGCGGTTGCTCCATCGTGGGCGGCGTCAGGCCTGCGGCGCGGGCCACCGCGTGGGCTTCGGTGATCTGCTGGGCGGACCATTCCGAGGTGCCCCAATACAGCACTTTGCCTTGAGTGATCAGATTGTGCATCGCCCGCACGGTTTCCTCAATCGGGGTGTCAATGTCAGGGCGGTGGCAGAAATAGAGATCAAGGTAATCGACTTGCAGACGGCGCAGCGCGGCATGGCAAGCCTCGGTCACATGCTTGGCAGAAAGCCCGCGCTGGGAGGGTTTCTCGCCGCCCCAGAACACTTTCGATGAGACGATATAGCTGTCGCGGGTCCAGCCAAGGCTTTGCAGGGCCTGACCCATCACAAGCTCAGAGTTGCCCGCCTCATAACCCTCGGCATTATCAAAAAAGTTGATGCCCGCGTCATAGGCGATGGTCATCAAGGATTTGGCGTCATTGCCATCAACCTGTTTGCCGAAGGTGACCCAAGAGCCGAAAGAAAACTCCGATACCTTCAGGCCGGATTTGCCCAAGCGACGATAGTCCATGCGGATGCTCCAAATAAAAATGTCCTGTGCAGGCGGTCTGCACAGGACATAAGATATTTTCGCTGGATTGTTAGGCTTAGACGCCTGCGTAAATCTCGGCAATCCGCGCCACGGCGGCTTCTGGCGTCAGTTCTTCCGAAACCCCGGTGCGACGCGAGGTCAACTCGACCACGCCATTCGCCAGACCGCGCGGCCCGACGGTGATGCGCCACGGCAGGCCGATCAGATCCATCGTGGCGAATTTCGCGCCGGCGCGTTCTTCGCGGTCATCGTAAAGCGCTTCCAGACCCTTGGCGGCGAGGGCTTTGTACAGGCCTTCGCAGGCGGCATCGGCGGCGGCGTCGCCTTGTTTCAGGTTGACAATACCGACCGGGAAGGGCGTGACGCCCTCGGGCCAGATGATGCCTTTGTCGTCATGGCTGGCCTCGATGATCGCACCCAGAAGGCGGGAGACGCCGATGCCGTGGCTGCCCATCTCGACCGGGACTTTGCTGCCATCAGCGGTGACGACGGTGGCGCCCATTGCCTCGGAATATTTGGTGCCGAAGTAGAAGATCTGGCCGACTTCGATGCCCCGCGCGACTTTGCGGCGATCTTCCGGGATTGCGTCGAACAGGGCCGCATCGTGGGTCTCGTCGGTGCGGGCATAAAGCGTGGTAAATTCTTTGCAGACCGAGGCGACTTCCTCGCGGTTGTCGTAATCGACCTCACGCGTGCCAAGCCGCAACTCGGTGACGGCGCTATCGAAAAACACCTCGGATTCGCCTGTTGCTGCCAGCACGAGGAATTCATGGGTATCCTCGCCACCAATCGGGCCAGAATCCGCCCGCATCGGGATCGCGGTCAGGCCCATGCGTTCATAGGTGCGCAGGTAGCTGACCATGTGGCGGTTGTAGGCGTGCAGGGCGGCAGCCTTATCAACGTCAAAGTTATAGCCATCTTTCATCAGGAACTCGCGCCCCCGCATCACGCCGAAACGCGGCCGCATCTCGTCGCGGAACTTCCACTGGATGTGATACAGCGTCAGCGGCAGGTCTTTGTAGCTGTTGACATGGGCGCGGAAGATGTCGGTAATCATTTCCTCGTTCGTCGGGCCATACAGCATCTCGCGATCCTGCCGATCCTTGATGCGCAGCATTTCCTGACCGTAGTCGTCGTAACGACCGGATTCGCGCCACAGATCGGCGGGTTGCAAGGTGGGCATCAGCAGGGGAATATGGCCCGCGCGCGCCTGTTCCTCGTTCACAATCTGCTGGATGCGGTTCAGCACCCGCAGGCCCAAGGGCAGCCATGAATAGATCCCGGCGGCTTGCTGTTTGATCATGCCCGCCCGCAGCATGTAGCGGTGCGAGACGATCTGCGCCTCGGCGGGGTTTTCCTTCAGGACAGGCATAAAGTAACGGGAAACGCGCATCGCGGCCTCATGAGATAGGGTTTGGGCTTTCCTAGCGGGTTGAGGGAGGGCAGGCAAGCGGCGGGTTTGGGTGCGGACTGGTGGGGCAAATGGGTGGTCCCGAGTTGGGACCTTTTGGAATGTATTTAATTTCAATACGTTGCGGGTCGATGTTAAGGATTTGGTAAGGTTTGCGCAGGCTGCCAACCTGCCACGTCAAAGCAGGTGCTGTTGGAGCGGAAGCCCATTCAGAGAGAGGGGGGATCACCCGGCAAGCCCTCAGCCAGCAAATCCTCGACGAAATGGGCTGCGAATTGCGCGCGGCCGCTGATCCCAGCCTTGCCGTAAATTGCGGAAAGCTGGGCGCGCACGGTTCCGGGGGCGGCGTGGCGGGCAGCGGCGATTTCAGCCACATCAAGGCCCTTCAGCGCGAGGTAGGCCACATCGCGTTCGGCGCGGCTCAGGTGCCATGTGTCGAACTGGCGCTGCACCACCTGATGCATTTCGCCGCTGGCCTTGGCGATGGTGGCGTCTTGGTCTTGCTGATGGTTCAGCGCGCGGCGCAATTCTGATGCGCCCAAGGCCACCCCCAAGATCAGCGCCAAAGTCACCAAGCTCTGCATCCAAAGTTGCGGGCCTAAGCCATCTTCCCCCCATTCCGCCAAAGCATTTGCCACAAAAAACACCGCCGCCGAGGTTTGCAACAGCACCACCAGTGCAAGCACGGCGGGGCGGCCGCCCTTGCTGTCTTTCAATCCGCTGAGAAAGGTCATCGGTTGCTTTCTTCCCAATCACTGCGCTTTAGTCTTGGCAGCGGCTTTGGCTTGGCGGCGTCCTACCAGCATTGCCGGAAGCAGATTGTGCCGCATTATAACGCTTTCCACAATCACACCGCCAATATGCAGCGCCACCAAAAGCAGGATCAGGTTGGCGGTGATCTCATGCGCGTCTTTCACCCAACCAGAGCCTTCCGCCTCATCACCCTCACCTGCATCGGCGGTTTTCACAAGCTGTGACCAATCGCCCGTGTCAATAATGGCTTGGCGTTCAGCCACCGCGAACGGGTTGGGGCCGGACATGGTCAGGCCCGTCGCCACCATCACCGCGATGCAGGCCCACAAAGCATAGGCCATCATCGCCGCCGCCGGGTTGTGCGAGGCATAGCTGCGCGGCTTGCCCGCGAAAAGCTGTTTTATATGTCCGATGGCGGCTAAAGGCTTGGGCGGAAACGCAGAAAACCGTGCCTCTGGGTTGCCGATCACGCCCCAAGCCATGCGGATCAGCAGCAAAGCCATCCCGCCCCAGCCAAACCAGACATGTAGGGGGCTGCCGCCTTTGGCGAAGCCCTCATTGGCCAGTATGACGATCACGATGCCCCAATGGCTGATGCGCACAATGCGATCCCACAGGATCGGTGGGCGCGGGGCCGGGGGGCGGGTGCCCCCCAGTGCTGCGTGTGCCATCAATCGTTGCTGGCTTTGATGGTCAGAACCGCGCCGGTGGCGGGGTCGATGGTAATGTCCATTTTCTTGGAAGTGGCTGCATCGGTGCAGATGGCTTCGATCTTGCCATCTTCGGCCTCAAAGGCGTTCACCGGGCAGCCGGCTTTTCCCAGCGCAGCTTTGGCGGCATCAGCATTGGTGCCGACGATATCGCCCACGGCGGGCATCGCAGTGGCGGCGAACGGCGTGGCAAGCAAAGCAAGCGTCAGAAGCAGAGTGCGGGTCATCGGATCGTCCTTTTGATCGGCTCGGGTGAGCCTTGGGTGCCGGAGATCGGCTGCCCTTCGTCGCGGTGTTGCGGCTGGGGCATGGCCTTGAGATGTCAGGCTCTGGCGCAGGATTCTATCGGCCAGAGGCTTAGTTTTGCGGGTATAAGCGCGCGCTTATAGGTGATTTTGCCGGATTTTGCCGGGGTAGGCGCGGTTTGTGGCTGCAAAGTGAGGGCAGCAGCGCCTGACGGCTTTGCCAGCCTCTTGCAACCAAGCCCCCCAAAGGCGATATGTCTGCCAACTGAAAAGGGGCGATCACATGGCACTTCCGGTCAGCGCACAGGTCAAATACTGGTGCATCGCCTTGGCTTTGCTGTTTGTGCTGCTGTTTTTGCTGGGCTCGGTGATGCTGCCGTTTCTGGTCGGCGGGGCTATGGCGTATTTCCTTGATCCGGTGGCGGATCGCTTGCAGCGCTGGGGGCTTTCCCGCGTGGCGGCGACCACGGTGATCACGCTGGTGGGGTTGCTCGCGATGGTGCTGGTGGTGCTGTCGGTGATCCCGACGCTGATCCAGCAGACCAGCGCGCTGATCAATGCGGCACCCGAAATTACCAAGCGTTTGCAAGGATTTATGATTGAGAAATTTCCTGAACTGACCGACAGCACCTCGACCATGCGCACCACTTTGGCGGAAATCGGCGCTGCCATTCAGGCCAAGGGCGCGGCTTTGGCGCAGGGCGTGTTGACCTCGGCGCTCAGCCTGTTGTCGGCGGTGGTGTTCATCGTCGTGGTGCCGGTGGTGACGTTTTACATGCTGCTCGACTGGGATCATATGGTGGCGCGGATTGATGCGATGCTGCCGCGCGATCATGCCCCGGTGGTGCGGCGCTTGGGCCAAGAGATCAATGATGCGCTGTCGGCGTTTGTGCGCGGCCAGTTGACGGTGTGCCTGACCTTGGGCGCGTATTATGCCACCGCGCTGATGCTGGTGGGCTTGCAGTTTGGGCTTGTGGTGGGGGCGATTGCGGGCGCGATCACCTTTATTCCCTATATCGGCGCGCTGGTCGGCGGGGCCCTGGCGATTGGGTTGGCGCTGTTCCAGTTCTGGGGCGATTGGGTTTCCATCGGGCTGGTCGCCGGGGTGTTCGCGATTGGGCAGTTTCTTGAGGGCAATGTGCTGACGCCGAAACTGGTGGGCAAATCGGTGGGGCTGCACCCGGTCTGGCTGATGTTTGCGCTGTCGGTGTTCGGCTCTTTGTTCGGCTTTGTCGGCATGCTGGTGGCGGTTCCGGTGGCGGCGGCGATGGGCGTGCTGATCCGATTTGCGATTGCGCAGTATCAGGCGAGCCATTTGTATCAAGGGGTTACCGGTCTGGAAGCCATTGGGCAGACGGGCGATGAGGACGACGCGTGAGCCGTCAGCTGGCCTTTGATCTGCCGAGTGCTGAGGCATTTCGGCGGGCGGATTTCTATGCCTCGCCTGCCAATGCGCAGGCACTGGCGGCGGTAGAGGCTTGGCAGGATTGGCCGGGCGGCAAGCTGGTGCTGGTCGGGCCGGAAGGCGCGGGCAAAACACATCTGGCGCATATCTGGGCCGCGCTTTCGGGGGCCGAGGTGATCTCAGCCGCAAAGCTGGTCGAAAGTGATCTGCACGATCTGGCGCAGGGTCCGGTGGCTGTGGAGGATGCCGACCAGATCGCGGGCGACGCGCAGGCCGAGGTGGCTTTGTTCCATTTGCACAACCTGCTTGATGGGCGCGGGCTGTTGGTGACGGCGGCCAGCCCGCCGCGCGATTGGCGGCTGGGGCTGCCGGATCTGCTCAGCCGGATGCAGGCGGCACCCGTGGCGCAGTTGGACCCACCGGATGATATGTTGCTGTCGGCGGTGCTGATCAAGCTGTTCGCCGACCGTCAAATCGTGGTGCCGCCGAACCTGATCTCTTACCTTGTGTCGCGGATGGACCGATCCATCGCCGCCGCGCGCGAATGGGTGAAGTTTCTCGACGCCCGCGCGCTGGCGCAGGGCCGCCCGGTGACGCGGGCTTTGGCCGCCGAGGTGCTGGACTTGGCGCAGGCGGGGTGAGACTATGTCACCCATGCGTTACCTTTAAGCAGCATGAAGGCCCGATGACCCAATCCGATTTTCTGAAGAACGACTTCCCCGCCGCTGTCGAGGTGCCCGAGGCCGAAATCACCGGCCCGCGTCGGTTTTTCAACCGTGAACTCAGCTGGTTGGCGTTCAACTGGCGGGTGCTGGATGAGGCGTCGAACCCCGCCGTGCCGTTGCTGGAGCGGCTGCGGTTTTTGTCGATTTCGGCGACGAACCTGGATGAATTTTACACCGTGCGGGTGGCGGGTCTGCGCGCCAAAGTGCGGGCGCGGAATCTCACGCCTTCCGAGGATGGCCGCTCGGCGGCCGAACAGTTGACGCTGATCCACGCCAATGCGCGGCGGTTGATGCACACCCAGCAGGCGGTGTTCAACAAGCTGAAAAAGCTGATGGATGTGCAGGGGATTACTTTGCTGACGCGCTCCAAGCTGACGGGGCGCGATCTGAAATTTCTGGAAGATCATTTCCTGAACAAGGTGTTCCCGGTTTTGTCGCCCCTCGCGATTGACCCGGCGCATCCGTTTCCGTTCATCCCAAACACCGGCTTTTCACTGGCCTTGCAGTTGGAGCGTGAGACCGATCATCGCAGCTTGCAAGCGCTGTTGCCGATCCCGCAGCAGATCGCGCGGTTTGTCCGGCTGCCCGATAAAGACGGCGAATATCGGTTTTTGCCGTTGGAAGAACTGCTGCTGATCCATCTGGATATGCTGTTTCCGGGCTATACCGACCGCGGCCATTGCCTGTTCCGCGTGCTGCGCGATAGTGATCTTGAGGTCGAGGACGAGGCCGAAGATCTGGTGCGCGAGTTTGAAACCGCGCTGAAGCGCCGCAGGCGGGGAGAGGTGATCCGGCTGAAGCTGTCGTCGGGTGCGCCGCCCGAATTGCGCGCGCTGATCATGGAAGAACTGAGTGTGACGCCCGATGAAATGGTCGAGGTGCGCGGGCTTTTGGGCGTCGCCGATCTGAAGGAGTTGGTGCTGTCGTCTCGGCCTGATCTGCTTTGGCCACGGTTTACCCCAAGGGTGCCGGAACGGGTGCAGGACCACGATGGCGATCTGTTTGCGGCGATCAAGCAGAAGGATATTCTGCTGCATCACCCCTACGAAACCTTTGATTTGGTGATCAATTATCTGGAACAGGCGGCGCGCGACCCGAATGTGCTGGCGATCAAACAGACATTGTATCGCACCTCTTGGGACAGCCCGATCGTCGCCGCTTTGTGCGAAGCGGCCGAGGCGGGCAAGTCGGTGACAGCACTGGTTGAGTTGAAAGCGCGGTTTGACGAGGCTGCCAATATCCGGCAATCGCGGCGGTTAGAGCGCGCCGGGGCGCATGTGGTTTACGGCTTTATGAACTACAAAACTCACGCCAAAATCAGCACCGTGGTGCGGCGTGAGGGTGAAAATCTGGTCACTTACACCCATTATGGCACCGGGAATTACCATCCGATCACCGCGAAAGTCTATACCGACCTCAGTTTCTTCACCTGTGACGCCGCTTTGGGGCGCGATGCGACGCGGGTGTTCAACTATCTGTCGGGCTATGTAGAGCCGCAAGGGCTTGAAAACCTTGCAATTTCACCTTTCACGCTGAAATCGCGACTGCTGGAAATGATTGCGGCAGAAGCTACGCATGCCCGCGCCGGACGTCCTGCGGAAATCTGGGGCAAGGTCAATTCACTGATCGACCCGGATGTGATTGACGCGTTTTATGCAGCCTCGAAAGCCGGGGTGAAGATCAGCCTTGTGGTGCGCGGAATTTGCGGAGTTCGTCCCGGAATCAAGGGCTTGTCCGAGAATATTCGGGTGAAATCCATCGTCGGGCGCTTCCTGGAGCACAGCCGGATCATCTGCTTTGGCAACGGTAATGGCCTGCCGTCAAAGCAGGCGCGGGTGTTCATCTCCTCAGCCGATTGGATGGGGCGCAATCTGACGCGGCGGGTGGAAACTTTGGTGGAAATCCACAATCCTACCGTGCAGGCGCAGATTGTCGGGCAGATTATGGCCGCCAATCTCGCCGATGAGACACAATCCTGGGTGTTGCAACCCGGCGGTGCCTACAAGCGCGGGCAGGTGCCTGTGGACGGCAGCGCTTTCAACTGTCACCGTTTCTTTATGGAGAATCCCTCGCTGTCCGGTCGCGGTACGGCGGGCGCGAAGGATGTGCGAAACCTTGCCTGAAGCCGCTGCGACACAAAGTTTTGCGGCGGAATGACCTGAACGGAAATACCTATGACCGAAGACCATGACGACGATCACGGCCCGTTTGGCCGGCCTTTGTTTGACGACCCTTCAGTGCGGGCGCTAAGCCGTGTGGGGGTGGTTGATGTCGGATCAAACTCGGTGCGGATGGTGGTGTTTGATGGCGCGGCGCGCTCACCGGCGTATTTTTACAACGAAAAGCTGATGTGCGGTCTGGGTAAAGGGCTGGCGGAAACCGGGCGGTTGAACCCGGAAGGACGGCGGCGGGCGCTGGTGGCGTTGAAAAGATTCTCGTTGCTGGCCAAGGGGATGGGGATAGAAACCCTGACAGTGGTGGGCACAGCTGCGGCGCGCGAGGCGGCGGATGGCCCGGCGTTTCAGGCCGAAGTGCTGGCGCAAACCGGGTTGAAAATCTGGGTGGTGGACGGCGACGAAGAAGCTCGGCTGTCGGCGCAGGGCGTGCTTTTGGGCTGGCCGGATGCGAAGGGGATTGTCTGCGATATTGGCGGTAACTCGATGGAACTGGCAAAAATCGGCGGCGGCACGGTGGGGCAACGGGTGTCTACGCCGCTTGGCCCGTTCCGGTTGCAGCAGGTGGGCGATACGCCGAAAAAGCGCGCCGCCCATATTGATAGCATCCTGAAAGACTGTCAGGCGCGGTTGAATTCGGATGGCGAGCGGATTTTTCTGGTCGGCGGCTCTTGGCGGGTTATCGCGAGACTGGATATGGAACGGCGCGGCTATCCGCTGACGGTTTTGCACGAATATCGTATGCTGCCCAATGACTTGCTGGAAACGCTCGATTGGATTGCCGCCAGCGATCTAAGCCAGTTGCGCAGCAAAACCGGCACTGGGGCGGAGAGGATGGAGTTGGTGCCGCTGGCTTGCGAGGTGATGCGCGAGCTGATCAAGGTGCTGAAACCGTCGGAGATCGACGTCTCGGCCTACGGCATCCGCGAGGGGCTGTTGTTTGAGCAGATGCCGGAAAAATTGCGTGCGCGCGACCCGCTGATTGAGGCGGCGCGGATGGCAGAGAAGCTTTCGTCGCGGATACCAGGGTTTGGTAAAAAGCTGTATGAATTTCTGCTGCCGTTGTTCCCCGAGGTGAACGCGGAGCGGCTGCGGCTGATCAAGGCGGCCTGTTTGCTGCATGACACGACATGGCGGGCGCACCCGGATTACCGGGCCGAGGCGTGTTTTGACAATGCAACGCGGACAAATTTGGGTGGCTTGGATCATCCGGGCCGGGTGTTTCTGGGGCTGGCGCTGCTGCACCGCTATAAAAATAGCCGCAACGGCTCGCGGATGGAGCCTTTATTCAAGCTGCTGCGCGAGGATGAGTTGCTGGATGCCGAGGTGTTGGGCAAGGCGATGCGGTTTGGCGCGATGTTTTCGGTCGGCGATCCGGGGCGGGCGGGGCGGCTGGTCTGGCAGCCTGCGACGCGGCTGCTGGAACTGCAGCTGACCGAGGAAGGTCGCGGGCTGTTTGGCGAGGTGGCCGAGGCGCGGTTCATGTCACTGGCGCAGGCGTTGAAGGCGCAAACCACTTTGGGGGTCAAAGCGTGATGCTGCGGTTTGATCACCTCGCGGTATCGGCGCTGGATTTGGTCGAAGGGGTGGCTGCGGTCGAGGCGGCTTTGGGCGTGGCGCTGGCGGGCGGCGGGCAACATCCGCATATGGCAACGCATAACCGGCTGTTCGGCTTGGGGGATCTGTATCTGGAGGTGATCGCGGCGGACCCGGCACAGGTGCCGCCGGTTTGGCCGCGATGGTTCGATTTAGACAATTTTGAGGGTCCTCCAAGGCTAACGAATTGGGTTGGATGTTGTGATAGTATAAGCGCTGCAGTGGCGGCCAGCCCGGAAGGCGTCGGGATTCCGGTGGCTCTGCAGCGTGGCGATTACCGTTGGCAGATGGCAGTGCCCGCCGATGGCAAGTTGCCGTTCGACGGTTGCTTCCCGGCTTTGATCGAATGGGCGGGCACTTTGCATCCGGCGCGGGCTTTGCCAGATAGTGGTGTGCGATTGCAGCGGTTGGAGATTGCGCATCCGCAGGCTGGGGCGCTGAATGCCGCACTTGCAAGCCTTTTCACCGACAGCCGCGTGGTGATCGTGCCGGGGGTGGCGAAGGCGATGCGGGCGACGTTTACCACGCCGCACGGGCTGCGTGTGTTGGAATGATTCGGGCGGCTGTGCCGGAAGATGCGGCTGCGCTGGCGGCTTTGTGGAACCCGTGGATCAGGGATACTGCGGTGACGTTTAACTCGGCGGAGAAGTCTGAGGCCGATCTGCTGGCGATGATCGCAGCGCGGGATTGCTTTGTCGTTTACATCAACAACGGCGTGCAAGGCTTTGCGAGTTATAGTCAATTTCGTGGCGGCTCCGGCTATGCCACCTGTATGGAGCACTCAGTGATCCTGTCGCCCACTGCGCGCGGGATGGGCGCGGGGCGGGCGTTGATGACGGCGGTTGAGGGCCATGCAAAGGCGTCTGGCGCGCATCAGATGATCGCCGGGGTGTCGGGCGAAAACCCGCAAGGCCAGCGCTTTCATGCGGCCCTAGGCTATCACGAGATCGCGATCATTCGCGATGCGGGCTTCAAATTCGGTCGATTTATGGATCTTGTGCTGATGCAGAAATTCCTGTCCTGACAGCCGCATCTGAAACCGATAAGCTGACCTCATGTCGATCTGGACCCGCATCACCGAAGCCATCGCCGCCCTTGCATCGGGCGAGGGGTTGGCGGCTGTGTTCGACCGTTTGCGCGGCGGGGCTGTGCCAGAGCGCTCGGTTGGCTTCACCATCGCGGTGATCGCTTTGGGCGCGAAGATGGCCAAGGCCGATGGCGAGGTCACCCGCGACGAAGTGGCGACGTTCCGGCGGATTTTTTCGATCTCGAAAGCCGAAGAAGCCAATGCCGCACATGTGTACAACTTGGCGCGACAGGATGTGGCAGGGTTTGACTCTTACGCCCGTAAGATCGCGCTTTTGTTCAACAAACCGGGATTGCCGCTGTGCGCTGATGACCGCAATGTGCTGATCGACATTCTGGAAGGGCTGTTTCAGATCGCGATGGCGGATGGCGAATATCATCCCGCAGAAGATCAGTTTCTGCGCGAAGTGGCGCAGATTTTCGGGCTGGATGATCGTTGTTTCCGGGTGCTGCGGGGCCGGTTTGTCGATGGTGCGCCGCGCGATCCTTACGATGTTCTGGGGATTCCACATCAGGCGAGCCTTGACGATGCCCGCGCGGCGTGGCGGGCGGCGGTGAAAGACAGCCATCCCGATGTGATGATCGCGCGCGGGGTGCCTGCCGAGGCGGTGCAACTGGCGACGCGACGGCTGATCGCGATAAACGCGGCTTGGGACGAGATTCAGGCCAAGGTCGCGGCATGAGCGATCGGCTGAGGCTGGCCAGCTATAATGTCGAATGGTTCAATGCTTTGTTCGATGATCGCGGGCATCTGCTGAAGGACGCTGAGTATTCGGCGCGCTACAAGGTCACACGGGCCGAACAACTGGCGGCTTTAGGCGTGGTGTTCACCGCCTTGGATGCTGACGGCGTGATGATCATCGAAGCGCCCGACACCAACAGCCGCCGCTCGACCGTGACGGCGCTGGAGAATTTTGCGGCGCAGTATGGCTTGCGGACGCGCAAGGCGATCATCGGTTATGTTTCTGAAACTGAACAGGAAATTGCGTTTCTGTATGATCCTGACAAGCTCTCCGCGCGGCATGATCCGAAGGGCGATCCTGCCCCCAGCCACGGCGCGCCGGGGGCTCCGCGGTTTGACAGCCAGTTGCGGCTGGATATCAACGGGGATGGGGTGGAGGATCTGGTGCGGTTTTCCAAGCCACCGTTGGAACTGGCGGTGACCACCACAGCGGGGGGGAAACTGCGGCTGATCGGGGTGCATGCCAAATCGAAAGCCCCGCATGGCGCCGCGGATGATGCCGCTTACAAGCGGATTTCGATTGAGAACCGTCGCAAGCAGTTGGCGGAATGTCTGTGGCTGCGCGCCCGGATTGATCGGCAGTTAGAGGCGGGCGATGGCCTGATCGTGATGGGCGATTTCAACGATGGTCCGGGCTTGGATGAATACGAAAAGCTGTTTGGCCGCTCGGGGATTGAGATTGTGTTGGGGCAGGGCGGGCAGATGCGTCTGCACGACCCCCATGCTGAAATGGCGCTGACCGAGACCAATGCGCTGGCCCCCAGTTCGGCGCGGTTTTGGCTACAGCCGCAGAAGCGTTTTTTCGAGGCGCTGCTGGATTTTATCATGGTCTCGCCCGATCTGGCCCAGACCAAGCCGGTATGGCGGATTTGGCATCCGTTCAACGATCCCGGCGTGCTGGCGGTGCCGGAACTTGCGGATGCGCTGCTTTCCGCCTCTGACCACTTTCCGGTGACGCTGGATTTGGCATTGTGATTTGAATTGTGACCCAAGGCGGGCATAATCGACGGATGAAACATCTTATCCTTATCCTGATGCTGTTGCCCGTGTCGGCTTTTGCGCAGACCACGCCGCCGTCGGATGCGGACAAGGGGCTGAGCCTGATGCAGCAGGGGGCGGAACTGCTGTTCAACCATATGATGGGGCAGGTGGAGCCGAGCCTGCAAGATATGGCGCAGGCGCTGAAGCAAGCGCAGCCGAAACTGATGGAAATTCTGGCCATGATGGATGATCTGAAGAACTATCACGCGCCCGAAAAGCTGCCGAATGGCGATATTATCCTGCGGCGGAAAACCCCGGATGAGTTGAAGCTGGAGGCTTTGCCGGGGCCGAAGACAGAGCTTTAACCAAGGCTTATCAAGCCTTGCGGCTTTCTGCGCAGGTGCAGTCAGCGCTGCCAGCGCGGAAAGCGGTTACGCTTGACAAGCGGCCGTCACACAAGCGTTCCTTGACCCTGCCTTCCAGACGTTGCACTTTGGCGCGAAAAAGAAAGAGCAGCATCTTGGCCTCCACTTCCCCGTTCTCGCGCTTTGAATTCATGATTGCATGGCGCTATTTGCGCGCAAAACGCGCCGAAGGCGGTGTGTCAGTGATGACCTGGATCAGCCTGATCGGTATCACTTTGGCGGTGTTCGCGCTGATCGTGACGCTGGCGGTGCGGTCGGGGTTTCGCACTGAACTGGTGTCGACCTTTCTGGGCTCAAACGCGCATGTGACGGTGTATTCGGCGGGCCATATGGACGCCGAGGGCCAGATGGTGAAGGGCTTTGCCGATTACGACGCGATTGCGGCAAAGCTGGCGGCACTGCCCGGTGTGACCGAAGCCGCCCCACAGATCAAGGGTCAGGTGATGCTGACCGCTGGCGAGGGGTCAAGTGGCGCGGAAGTATTTGGGCTGCGGCTGGCCGATCTGCGGCGGATTCCGCGTATTGGCGATGGCGCGGATGCGTACGGCAATCTGGATGATTTCGACCAAGGTATCGCGATTGGCTCGGGTTTGGCGCGGACTTTGGGCGTCACGGTGGGCGATAAGCTGCGGGTGATCTCGCCTTCGGGGGTGAAATCGCCGTTCGGGTCCAGCCCAAGGGTGAACGCCTATCCGGTGGTTTATATCTTCACCTCGGGCAATTACCTGATCGACCAAAGCCGGATGTATATGCCATTCGCCGAGGCGCAGTCGTTCTTCAACCGTGACAACCTCGCCGATGAGTTTGAGGTGATGGTGAAAGACCCCGAACAAATCGACGCCTATCGCGACAAAGTGATGGCGGCGGGCGGGCAAGATGCGATGCTGTGGACATGGATGGACAGCGCCGGAAGTTACCTCAACGCCTTGAAAATCGAAGACAATGTGATGTTCCTGATCATGTCGATCCTCGTGCTGATCTCGACGCTGAACATCATCTCGGGCCTGATCATGCTGGTTAAAAACAAGGGCCGCGATATCGGGATTTTGCGCACGATGGGGCTGACCGAGGGCTCGATTCTGCGGATATTCTTCATCTGCGGCGCGTTTACCGGGGTGGTCGGCACGCTGATGGGGGTGGTGATCGGCTGCCTGTTTGCGACCTACATTGATGACGTGGTGGCACTGATAAATCTGGTGACGGGCGGCGATGTTTGGGACCCGTCGATCCGTGGCATCTACGCGCTGCCTGCTGAATTGAAGCTGGGCGATGTGGCCTCGGCGATGGCTTTGTCTTTGGGGCTGTCCTTCATCGTCACGATCTTCCCCGCGCGCCGTGCCGCCCGGATGAACCCGGTAGAGGCGCTGCGCTATGAGTGATTTTGCGCTGGAACTGGCGGGCATTGAGAAATGCTATAACCGTGGCAAGCCTTCGGAAGTCTACGTCCTGCATGGCGCGACCCTAGAGGTGAAGCGCGGCGAGGTGGTGGCTTTGGTCGCCCCCTCCGGCGCGGGAAAATCAACCCTGCTGCATATCGCGGGGCTGCTGGATACGCCGGATGAAGGTTCGGTGGCTTTGGGCGGGCGCAATATGGTCGGGCTGGCGGATAAGGCCCGGACCGAGGCGCGGCGCAATGATGTCGGCTTCATATACCAATTCCACCATCTTTTGCCAGAGTTTACCGCGCTGGAAAACGTGGTGATCCCGCAGCTTGCCAATGGTGTGCCGAAATCCGAGGCCGAAGCCCGCGCTCGCGATCTGCTCGCCCATGTCGGCGTTCTTCCCCGCGCCAACCACCGCCCAGCTGCGCTTTCGGGCGGCGAACAACAGCGCGTTGCGTTCTGCCGCGCGCTGGCGAACAAACCCAAACTGCTGCTGGCCGATGAACCCACAGGCAACCTTGACCCCGGCACCTCGGATCAGGTGTTTGGCGCGCTGATGGCTTTGGTGCGTGAAACCGGCCTTGCCGCACTGATCGCCACCCATAATATGGAACTGGCAGCAAGAATGGACCGCGTGGTGCGGCTGGACAAAGGCCGCGTTGTCACCTCCTGATACAGATCAAGGTCAGGTGCGGCGCTTCGGTGCAAGATAGCGCCTGCGAACAGGAGAACATCATGCGAAACTTGCTGCTTGGCGCCGCCTTGGTGCTGTCTGCCTGTGTGGAAACCGGCAAGCCGCCCGAGAAAACCACCGGAGCGCAGGATTACAACGATTATTGCGCGGCCTGTCATGGGCCAACCGGCAAGGGCGATGGCGAGACGGCGGCGGGGCTCGGCAAAAAACCCGCCAATCTCAGCACTTTGGCCGCCCGCAACAAGGGCGCGTTTCCGACCACCCGCGTGATGGCGCAGATCTGGGGCTATGCCGGCAAAAAGGGCCAAGGGGTAATGCCCGATTTCGCGCCTTTGCTGCAGGGCGACACCGTGCCCTATGACGGCGGCGACGGAATTGCGACGCCGACACCAATCCGGCTGGTGGAACTGGCGGAATACCTTAAGACTCTTCAGGTGAAATAGCCGCAGCACCGGGTTTGTGCAGTACAAGAAGGGCCAGCAGGATCAACAACGGGAAGCCTATGGCAAAGCTGACCAGCATATCCTTATGCACCTCTGACAAGCCGTTCGAGGCCGCAAGGATGCCACCCACCACCGCCTCCATCCCCAAGGCGTAAAATACCATCAGCGCGGAAGGCGTTGAAAAGATGTAAGACATGCGATCCCTTTCCATGTGCATCCAGGTCATACTTGGTAGAAATTGGTTAACAAATCCTTTCGGCTCGGCGGCAAGAGGGATTTCATCGGTTCTTAAATATCCCACTGGGTGCGCAGAAGTTTGCTACGAAGTAGCGAAGAAACTTCGTAGCGGGGGGTGTGAAACCCCCAGCGGCCAGCCTCATGCGCGCGGCGTCACGCCCACTCCCCGCGCCGAAACACCGCCTCAACACTACCATCCGCCCCAATCCCGTCAATATCCACCAACCCCGAGCCGATCATCCAATCGACATGGATCATGCTGGCATTGCCACCCTGCGCCGCAATCGCGTCCGGCGTCAAAGTCGCGCCATTGAGAAAACACTTGGCATAACACTGCCCCAAAGCGATGTGACAGGCCGCGTTTTCATCGAACAACGTGTTGTAAAACAACAGCCCGGATTGTGAGATCGGCGAGCCATGCGGCACCAAAGCGACCTCACCCAAGCGGCGCGCGCCCTCATCTGATTCGATCAGCTTTTGCAGCACAGCCTCACCTTTGGTAGCCTTGGCTTCCACAATCCGGCCCGCTTCAAAGCGCACTTGGATGTTCTCAATCAACGTGCCCTGATGCGCCAAGGGCTTGGTGGCACTGACAAATCCCTCCACCCGCAAAGCATGCGGCGTGGTGAACACCTCCTCGGTCGGGATATTGGCATTGCAGGTCACGCCGTTTTTCGCGGTGGATGCCCCGCCTTGCCATTCATGGCCATCCGCCAGACCCACGGTCAGATCGGTGCCCGGCCCGGTGAAGTGCAGGGCGGCAAAGCGCTTGCCGTTCAGCCAGTGCGTCCGGGTACGCAGGCCTGCGTTATGCGCCCCCCAAGCCGCCACCGGATCGACCTGATCCACGCGAGACGCCGCGAAAATCGCCTCGGCCAGCCGATGCACCGCCGCATCGGGTGCCAAATCCGGGAAGATCTGCCGCGCCCAAGCCTCGCCGGGATAAGAACAAATCGACCAGTTGATATCGAAGCCCGCAATCTTCGCCAAAGCCGGCCGGTAAGCCAAAGAATTCGCCTTGCCCGCCCGCGCCACCTTGGCGGGATCTTCCTGCGCCAGCAGCATCGGGTTGTCGCCGACAATCGCCATCCGGGCGGCACCGTTGCCGAAAGCTTCGGCCATGCCGTTGTACAGCCAGTTAGGTGCTGCGTCGAAACTGGCTTCAACGCCATGCTGATAGCGCGCCAAGGCGATCGCCTCATCGGCAAAAAGCGGCGTCACCACGCCTGCACCGGCCCGGTAAGCGGCGGCTGCGATCAGGCGCACCATGGGCAGCGCGGCCATTGGCGCGGTCAGAATCAGATCTTGTCCCGGTTGCAGCGCCACACCGACATTCACCGCCACCTCTGCCAGTTTCGACAGTTTCACCGGATCAATCGAGGGGGTCATAGCAGCCATCCTTTGCCTGTTTGCAACGGACCATAACCGCAGCCAGGGCAGGGTCAACCGTTTGAGAAGAATCTGCGGCCCATCGTAACGGGCGTCTTGCGGAGTGGTTCAGAATTTGTCAGACATTTGAAATTGACCCGCCGTCGCCTTGACGCCAGCGGTCAAAATGCACCGGGCAGACCCGGGCATCCTGCCAATGAAAAGCCCAGCTTCGGGCGTCAACACGGAGGAATAGATGCGACAGTTCCTGAAACTCGCAGGCGCGCTGCTGGCAGCCACGCTGCTTGCGACGACGCCGATCAAGGCGCAAACCACTGTATATAGTGCGGGGGATAGCACCTCTGGCACCTATATGGATTACATGAAAACCGTCTATGCCCGCGCGGGCAACCCCGAGATCATCCAGCTGCCGCTGACCAGCTTTGACAATGACTATGTGCTGAACCCGATGGCGGCCGAGTCGTGGATGCAATCCGAAGATGGCCTAACCTGGACCTTCAAGCTGCGCCCCGGTCTGGTGTGGTCGGATGGCGAGCCTTTGCGCGCCAGCGATTACATCTTCGCGCTGCAACGCGCCGCCACCACCGGTTACGATTTCGCCTGGTATTGGGGCTATGCGGGCGGCATTGAGAATTGGGATGCGGTGACCAAGGGCGAAAAAGATGTCGCCACTTTGGGCATCAAAGCCGTCGATGATCTGACGATTGAAGTCAAAACAGCAGCCCCAAAACCCTATCTGCCAAGCGTGGTTTCGCTGTGGTATCCGGTGCCGAAACACGTCTGGGATAAGCTGGGCGACGATTACGCCGCCAATGTTGACACCGTCGTGTCCTCCGGCCCGTTCATTGTTGAATCGTGGGAGAAATCCAACAACAAGATGGTTCTGGTGAAAAACCCGAAATACACCGGGCCTTGGGCTCCGCAGGTTGATCGGTTGGAAATTGACCCGTCCTTGGGCGCACCAGAGGTCGGTCTGCCCGCGTTCATGGCAGGCGAGGCGGATTTTTCCTATCTGAATGCAGGCCAGATTCCCTTTGTAGAACAACGCTTTCCTGGCCAGATCGCCAAGAACGCAGTGTTCGCGACCACCTATATCTCGTTCGGGCTTGATATGCCTCCCTTCGACAATATCAACGTGCGCCGCGCGTTTCAGGCCGCGATCAACCGCGATGAGATGACCTCAACCGTGCTGAAAGACCTTGCGATCCCCGGCAAATCTTTGCTGCCGCCGGGCTATCCGGGGTACAATGATGTAATCACCTCACAAGCGGTTTTTGACCCGGAAAAGGCCAAGAAATTCATGGCCGATGCGGGCTATCCGGGTGGCGCAGGCTTCCCCGAGGTCGAGATTTGGTATCGCGATCAGGGCGGCTATAACGGTGCGATTTCGGGCCCGATGCTGCAATATCTGCAAGCGCAGTTTAAGGATATTCTGGGAATAACCATGAATATCAAAGTTATGCCGACCAAAGACTGGATGGCGGGCATGATGGAGAAAAAGAACAATCTGTTCTTGGCACCCTATGAATACGACTATCTCGACCCGTCGAATTTCTACGGCATCTTCTTCAATGGCGGTCGCCACAACCACCATCTGCAGGCCTATGACGATCTGGTCGCGAAGGCGGACAGCGCTCCGAAATGGGAGGATCGCGAGAAGCTGTATGAGCAGGCCGAACAGGTGCTGATCGACAACGCATCCTTCGTGCCGCTGGTGCATCCGATCACCAATGCGGTGGTGTCGGCGGACCTGAAAGGCGATGGCACCAAGCCGAACAAGCTGGGCTTCGCGCCACTGCGGCAGTTGGCGCTGTATTTCTACACGCATGTGTCGAAATAACCCCCTACGCCCCCCGGTTTTCGCCGGGGGGCTATTTTCGGAGCACTTATGACCCTGCTGGATATCGAAAATCTGAGCGTCAGTTTCCCGCAACACGATGGCGTGGTGCAGGCAGTGCGCGGGGTTTCCTTGCATGTGGCTGCGGGCGAAAGCGTTGGTATTGTTGGCGAATCTGGTTCTGGCAAGTCGGTGACCTGCATGGCGGCGCTGCGCCTGTTGCGCGAACCACCGTCGCGGATTGCTGCCGATAAGCTGGACCTCGGCGGCGTCGATATGCTGAGGGCAGGGCGCGGCGCGCTGGCAGCGGTGCGGGGCCGGATTGCGGCGATGGTGTTTCAAGACCCGATGACGGCGTTTGATCCGGTGTTCACCATTGGCCATCAGATCGTGGAAACCATCCGCGCGCATCGCGATGTGTCGAAATTGGCGGCCCGCACCGAGGCCGCCACCTTGCTGGCCCGCGTGGAAATCAAGCACCCCGAGGCAATTCTGAACAGCTATCCGCACCAGCTTTCGGGGGGCATGTTGCAGCGCGCGATGATCGCAATGGCCCTGTCCTGTCGCCCGCAAATCCTGATTGCCGATGAGCCGACCACCGCGCTGGATGTCACCATTCAGGCGCAAATTCTGCACCTGATCAAGCAGTTGCAGGCCGAATTGGGCATGGCGCTGATCATGGTGACGCATGATCTGGGCGTGGTCGCGGAAACCGTGGACCGGGTGGTGGTGATGTATGGTGGAAGGGTGATGGAAACCGCCCCGGTGCAGGATATTTTCGACGCAGCCCTGCATCCCTATACCCAAGCGCTGATGGCCTCGATGCCCGGTCGCACCCCGGGCAAGCAGCGGTTGGTTGAGATCGCCGGTGCCTCGCCCAACCCCGCCAACCCGCCCACAGGTTGCCCATTCCATCCGCGCTGTGCCGTGGCCGATGCGCATTGCGCGACTGAGGCCCCTGTTTTCAAAGCGCTTTCCGACACCCGTGCTGCGGCTTGTTGGAGGCTGCCATGATCCCGGCATTAGAGCTGAAAAACCTCTCGAAAACCTATCAACTGCGGCAAACGGGCGGCTTCTTCGCCCGCACCACCGATCATCTTGCGGTGAACAATGTCTCGCTGATCCTGCCGCGCAATCAGATCTTGGGGCTGGTGGGCGAGTCAGGTTCCGGCAAAACCACCACCGGCATGATGGCGATGCGGTTGGTGGAACCAACTTCGGGCCAGATATTTGTCGATGGCACCGATATCACCACTTTGGGCCATGCCGCTCTGAAACCGTTCCGGCGCAAGATGCAGGTGGTGTTCCAAGACAGCTATTCGGCACTCGATCCGATGATGACCCTAGCGCAGATCGTGGCGGAGCCGTTGCATATTCATGGCCTTGGCAGCCTGTCCGATCAAACCGAACAAGCGCTTGATATGCTGGCAAAAACCGGTCTGGATCGCAGCTATGGCAACCGTTATCCGCATGAACTTTCCGGCGGCCAGCGCCAGCGCGTCGCCATCGCCCGTGCGCTGATCCTGCGCCCCACGGTACTGGTGGCGGACGAGCCGACCTCGGCGCTTGATGTCTCGGTCAAGGCGCAAATCATCAATCTGCTGCTCGATTTGCAGGCAGAAATGGGGCTGTCGATCCTGTTCATCAGCCATGATCTGTCGGTGGTGAGATCCCTTACCGACAAGGTGGCGGTGATGTTTCAGGGCCGGATTGTCGAAGAAGCCGCGACGGAAACCATCTTCACCGACGCCCGCCACCCCTATACCCGCAGCCTGCTGGATGCGATTCCGGTGCTGAACCCGCGCGACCGCCGCACCAGAACCTTCCTGAGCCGCGCGCAGATCGAGGCCGCAACGCCCCGGCTTTCCGACCAGAACGGCCCCCCGGAACTTCAAGAAATCGCCCCCGGCCACCGATTGGAGGCGATCCGATGATCCGCTACATCCTTGGCCGTCTGGCCTCCATCGCCCTCACCTTCACAGTCGTCTCGATCATCGTCTTCCTGATGATGCACGCCGTCCCCGGTGGCCCGTTTGATGGCAATGACATGCCGGTCAATGATGCAGTGAAGGCGAAGCTGAACGCCTCCCTCGGCCTCGATCAACCGCTTTATGTGCAATATTTCAAATACATGTGGGGGGTGCTGCATTTCGATTTTGGCATCCCCTTCCAATCCCCCGGCGAAACCGTGCTGCAACTTCTGGGCCGCGCTTGGCCGCCCAGCCTGATCTTGGGCGGTGCAGGCGTGCTGATCGGCGCGCCTTTGGGCATCCTCTTGGGCATGGCCGCAGCCCTGCGCCGCAACACCTGGATCGACTATCTGGCCTCGGCTTTCGCCACTTTGGGGCTGACAATTCCGGTGTTCGTGATCTCGATGGCGCTGATCATGGTGTTCGCGGTCTGGCTGAACTGGCTGCCCGCCTCTGGTTGGGGCAAACCGCGCGCATGGATATTGCCGATCATCGCCTATGCGGCGATCCCGATGGCGACCTACGCGCGCTACACCCGAAGCGCGATGCTGGATGTGTTAACCAAACCCTTCGTCACGGTCCTGCGCGCCAAGGGCCTAAGCGAGCGCCGCATCATCTTCCAGCATGTGCTGCGCAACGCCGCCTTGCCGATGGTGACGGTGTTCCTGCCGATGTTCATTGGCACCGCAACCGGCTCGATCTTCGTCGAGGCGATGTTCCGCGTCCCCGGCCTAGGCGCTTATTTCGTCAGTTCGATCAACCTGCGCGACTACCCGCTGGAGATGGCGCTGATCCTGATGATCACCATGATGTTCTGCGTGGCATATCTGATTTCCGACATCATCTACGCGCTTTTGAACCCCCGCATCCGGTTCGGAGATCGCAAATGATTCCCCCAAAACCCCGCAGCCCGCTCTATTTCGCATGGCGGCGCTTTGCCGATAACAAGGCCGCACTGGTCGCCGGAGCCATCCTGCTGCTGATCATCCTGATGGCGGTTTTCGCGCCACTGATCAGCAAAACCGGCTACGCGGATCAGAAATTCCTCACCCAAGCCTATGCCTTCCCCCAAGCCGAATTCTGGTTCGGCGTCGATGATCTGGGCCGCGATTTCTTCACCCGCATTGTCTATGGCGCGCGGGTTTCGCTGACCATCGGCTTCACCGCAGCGGCTTTTTCGCTGATCATCGGCATCCCGTTGGGGGCCATCGCGGGCTATTACGGCGGCCGCGCCGATTGGTGCGTGATGCGGCTGATCGAGTTATTCTCTGTCGTCCCACCGCTATTGGCCGCGATGCTACTGGGGGCATTAACCAATGGCGGCTTTGCCACCATCGTGCTGATCGCAGCGCTGTTTGGCTGGGTGCAGGTCTGTCTGCTGGTGCGCGCGCAAGTCAAAGCCATCGCGCAGAAAGAGTTCGTCCGCGCCGCCCAAGCTCTGGGGGCCACCCCCGGCTATATCATCCGCCGCCATCTGATCCCGAATGCGATCTCACCGATTATCGTCGGCTTTGTGCTGGCGATTCCACTCGCGATGATGCTGGAGGCTAGTCTCAGCTTCCTAGGCATCGGCGTGCCACCGCCGATCCCAAGCTGGGGCCAGATGATCAATGTCGGGATGAATTTCATGTATTTTTACTGGCACTTGGCGGTGTTCCCCACTGCCGCCCTTGCCATCACCGTGCTTGCGACCACCCTCTTTGGCGATGGCTTGCGAGACGCTCTTGATCCGACCCTGAAAGGGCGCTGAATTGCAAAACCTTGATGCCTTCTTCCTGTTGCGCCCCGACGTGACCTTCCTGAACCACGGCTCTTTCGGCGCCTGCCCACGCCCGGTTTTTGAGGAATACCAGCGCTGGCAGTTGCAACTGGAAAGCCAGCCGGTGGCCTTCCTTGACCCCGCGCGCGGGCTTTCTGGCTGGATGCGCGATGCCCGCACCGCTATGGCCGCAACCTTAGGAACTTCGCCCGATAGTATCGTCGGATTAACCAATGCCACCTATGCGTTGAACATCGTCGCCCAATCGCTCGCCCTGAAACCCGGTGACGAAATCCTCACCACCGACCACGAATATGCAGCACTGGAGAAAACCTGGGCCTATGTCTGCCGCAATACCGGGGCGGTGATCAAAACCGTGCAAATCCCGCTGCCGCTGACCGAGGAGTCGCAGTTCACCGACGCCATCCTTGCAGGCATGACCGACAAAACCCGTGTGCTGTTTCTAAGTCACATCACCTCGGCCACCGCCTTGTTGTTCCCGATTGAACGCGCCGTGACTGAGGCCCGCAAGCGCGGCATCTACACCGTGATCGACGGCGCCCACACCCCCGGCCATATCCCGCTAAACCTCGATGCCCTCGGTGCCGATTTCTACGCCGGCAACTGCCACAAATGGATCATGGCCCCGAAGGGCAGCGCCTTCCTGCATGTCCGCCCCGAATTGCAGGCGATGCTGAACCCTTTGGTGATCAGCCACGGCTGGACGGAAGACGCCAAACTGCCCGGCACCAAGGGGGTGTTCGGCAATTCGTCCTTTATCGACGGGCTGGAAATGCAGGGCACCCGCGATCCTTCGGCTTGGCTGACCGTGCCCGCCGCCCTGCAATTCCGCAAAGATCACGATTGGGACAGGGTTGCCAAAGCCTGCCAGGCCCTTGCGCAAGACACCGCCGCACGGGTGCGTGCGATCACGCATCTTCCCGCCCTCAGCACCCCGGAATTCTGCGCCCCGCAAATGGTGTCGATGCCCGTTCCACGCTGCGATCCAAGCTTGCTGAAAACCCGGCTTTACGACGACTACCAGATCGAAATCCCCTGCTTTGATTGGCAAAACCACACCATCGCGCGGATTTCAGTGCAGGGCTATAACACCTATTCCCAGATGGACCATCTGGTAACAGCCTTGACAGAATTGCTGCCACAGTTATCTAGCAAGACGTAAGAACGCGCGCCTCGCGCACCGGAGAGATCATGTCGCGCGCCGCCATTCGCTACCTAGAGCCGATTGAGACAGCCGCGCGTGGCGTCGCAGTGCTGGATGCTTTGGCCGAGATGATCGCGCGGGCAGGCCTGCAAGTCGGTGACCGCCTGCCGCCGGAAGTCTCGATTGCCAGCGCCTTGGGCGTAGGCCGCTCGACCATCCGCGAGGCGCTAAACCGCTGGGAAGGCTTGGGGATCATCCGGCGGCGACGCGGTGATGGCACGTACCTCACCGCGAAAGTGCAAACCTCGCAAGGCCCGCTGCCGACGATGATCCAGCTGGAGGGTGAGGCGATTCTGCGTCTGTTGGACATGCGCCGGGTGATCGAATCCGGCACCGTGCGGCGCGCGGCACTGAATGCGACCCTCGCGCAGCGCCAGCAGATCAGCCGCTTGTGCGATGTGTTGTTGCAGATTGTCGATACCGGCGCGCCCTACCGCGCTGCCGATATGGCCTTCCACAGTGCAATTTGCGACGCCACTGGCAACCCGATGTTCGGGCAAGTGCTGGCCCGGATGGATGACGCACTAGAGCGCTCCGCTGAATCGCCATTTTCAGTACCGGGCTTTGGTCTGGCCAGTTTCCCGCCGCACCGTGATCTGGCCAATGCGATTGTCGCCTGCGACCCGGATGCCGCTGAGGTGGCGATCAACACAATTCTCGATTCCGTCGAATCCGAGATCAGGCAGATCATTTCGCCGGGGTCCGCCAGGTAAGCTTATCCTTCCCTGCGGTCAGTCTGCGCTGCGCAAACAGCCAGCGCAGAGCAACCGATAGGGCGCGATAAGCGCTAGGCCCGATACCGCGCATAGCCCAGATCGCCCGTCTCAATTTCCGCCGCGCGGCCCGAGATCAGATCCGCCAACACCCGGCCCGAGCCTGCCGCCATCGTCCAGCCCAAAGTGCCATGCCCGGTGTTCAGAAACAGGTTGGCAATTGGCGAGCGTCCCAGAATCGGCGTGCCATCCGGCGTCATTGGCCGCAGACCGCACCAGAATGTCGCGCACGATTGATCGCCCGCGCCGCCGAACAGATCCTCCACCGAATGTACCAAAGTCTCGCGGCGCTTGGCGTGCAGGGTCATATCGAACCCTGCGATTTCTGCCATCCCGCCAACACGAATCCGATCCCCCAAGCGGGTGATGGCGATCTTATAGGTTTCATCCATCACCGTCGATTCGGGCGCGCGAGACGCGTCCACAATCGGCACGGTGATCGAATAGCCCTTCACCGGATAGACCGGCAGCTTGATCCCCAAAGGCCGCGCCAGCAGCGGCGAATACGACCCCAAAGCCAGCGCGAACGCATCTGCGGTCATGCGTCCTTCCGAGGTATGCACCGCCGCAATCTTGCCGCCCGCAGCCTCCAGCCGATCAATCCGCACGCCGTAGCGGAAGCTTACGCCAGCCGCGATGGCCATATCTTGCAGCGCGTTGGTGAACTTGAAGCAATCGCCGGTCTCGTCCCCCGGCAACAACAAACCGCCCGCAATCGCATCGCGACGCGCAGCCAAACCCGGCTCGGCCTTGATGCAGCCATCAGCATCCAAAACCTCAAACGGCACCCCGTCGGCCTTTAACACTTTGATATCTTTATAGGCCCCATCGACCTGCTTCTGGGTGCGAAACAGCTGCAACGTGCCCTGCATCCGCGCGTCATAGGAAATCCCGGTGTCGCGGCGCAAATCCATCAGGCAATCGCGGCTGTACTCGGCCAGCCGCACCATGCGGCTTTTGTTCACCGCATAGGCCGCAGAGGTGCAGTTCAGCAGCATCCGCATCACCCAAGACATCTTGGCCAGATCGGGCGCAGGCTGAATGATCAGCGGCGCGTGGCGCATGAACAGCCATTTCATCGCTTTGGCGGGAATACCGGGTGCTGCCCAAGGGCTGGCATAGCCGGGGCTGATCTCGCCTGCATTGGCGAAAGATGTCTCCAAGGCCGGGCCGGGCTGGCGGTCGATCACTGTCACTTCATGCCCGGCTTTCGCCAGATACCACGCCGAGGTGACGCCAATGACGCCCGCGCCAAGAATGATAATCTTCATCTGCAATCCCTGATTGTATCGACCCTGCTGTTACGTCGCATCATAACGCAAACCTTTGAGAAGAGTTTGGAAAGCCGCCGAATTTTTGCGGAATTATCCGAAGATTATTCTAACTTTCAGCAATATGATGAAACATTAGGCGAAGTATAAACCAATATCGCGCACAACACACCGCAAGCGCCCCTGTTTTTCGCGGTGCCAACCACCGCAGCGCAGCGCGAAATCGCCGCAAGCCTGCCCGATTTGCAAGCATCCGCCCGGACAAAACCCAAACCACGCGGTTTCTTGATCCGCCAATCAACAACTGTTGTTGACACAATCCCCCCGCTCGGGAGTAGGATTTGCGCATGGCTTTTACCGGTTGTCATCAAACTGTCATGCGGTAAGAGTTTCTAAAACAAGATGCGCAAAGCATCTGCTGCCATCCGCCAAAACGCGGATCAACACTAGGGAGACTTTCGTGAACAAACACATCGCATTGAACCGCCGCAGCTTTCTAAAGTCGTCGGCCGTTGGCGTGGGCGCATTGGCGGCCCCCGCGATCATTTCCTCCAAGGCCCTCGCCTCATCGGGCGAGTTGAACTTCACCGGTTGGGCTGGCTATGACAAACTGTCCGCCGAAGTGATCCCGGCGTTCACCGCCGCCACCGGCATCAAGGTCAACTTCAAAGAACTGCCCGACCAAGACACGATGTTTGGCGAAGCCAAGGTCGCGCTGGAAGCCGGCGGCATGGACATGACCGAACCGACCATCGAGCGTGTCGGTGCATGGAACTCCAATGGCCTCTTGGGCGCTTGGGACCCGGCGAAGCTGGCGATGGACAATTATCTGCCCGGTCTGGCCGATGGCTCGGCGGGCGAGCGTTCGCATATCGACGGCAACCTGATGTATGTGCCGTCAAACTGGGGCACCGAATCGCTGGTTTACAACAAGGAAACCGCGAAACTGGGCGAGCCGCCGACCTTGGGCGCTTTGTTCGATCCGGCCAACCAGGTTGTGCTGCGTCCACATTCCTCGCTGGCGGCAATGGGCCGCTGGCTGGATGCACAAGGCAAATTGCCGTTCCCGTGGATTGAGGGCTACAGCGATATGGCCAAGATGACCCAGCTGTGGGACATCGCTTTGGCCGAAGCCATCAAGACCAAAGGCAACATCGTGCAGTGGTGGTCGGGCGAGAACGAGGCCAACGCCGGCTTCACCGCCAATGGCGCGACCGTCGGTCTGTGCTGGGATTCGACCGGCTATAACCTGCGCAATGATGGCTACGGCTATATGGCTCCGGTTGAGGGCGCGTTTGCCTGGCACCAAGGTTTCGTGCTGCTGAAAAACGCCGTCAACGTCGATCAGGCGCATGAATTCGCCAAATGGGTTTCCACCCCGGAAGGTGCGTCGATGTGGGCAACCGCCTTCTCGTCGAACCCGGTTGGCAAGGGCGCATCCGATATGATGGACCCCGATGTTTCCGCTTACTACAAAGGCACCTTCAACGACGAAGCGCTGGCAAAACTGTGGTGGTGGCCGAACCAGTCGGCAGAATTCCTGACCAAGCGGGCGGAATATGCTGATAAGTTCAAGGCCGCGTAAGCCTTTTACCTGATGAAAACGCCGGGTCCGCAGGGGCCCGGCGTTGATATTTTCTAAGCGCCCAATGGCCTTAAGGCCTCATAACAAAAACTTATCAGGGGGAAAGACGGTTCCATGAGTGCAGGGATTGATCTTCAAAATGTCAGCTGCGATTTCGGCAGCTTCCGCGCGGTTGATAACGCCAATGTGGCGATCAGACCCGGAGAGTTCTTTTCGTTTCTGGGGCCGTCCGGCTGCGGCAAGACCACGATTTTGCGGATGATTTCCGGCTTTATCGAACCCACCGCGGGCACAATTAAAATCGGCGGCAAAGATATGAAGGGCCAACGCCCAAACCAGCGCCCCACCGCGCTGATCTTCCAGAACCTCGCTTTGTTCCCGCTGATGCCGATCTGGGAGAATATCTCATTCGGCCTTGAAGTGCGCGGCGTCGACAAAGCCACTCGTCGCGCCAAGGCGCAGGCCCTTTTGGAGATGGTCGATCTGCCGGGTGCTGCGGATAAAATGATCAGCCAGTTGTCCGGTGGCCAAAAACAACGCGTCGCCATCGCACGGGCTTTGGCGGTGGAGCCGAAAGTGATGCTGCTGGATGAACCGCTGTCGGCGCTCGACCTCAAACTCCGCCAACACATGCGGGCCGAGTTGCGCGCCATCCAAAAACGCACTGGCGTCACCTTCATCTACATCACCCACGACCAAGGCGAAGCCTTGGCGATGTCAGACCGTGTCGGGGTGATGAGCCAGGGCCGCATCCAGCAAGTCGCCGACCCGCGTGAGATTTACAACAACCCGGTCAACGGCTTTGTGGCGTCTTTTGTCGGTGAAAACAACATCTTCGCAGGTTCTGTCACTAACCCATCCGGCGGTATGGCCGGGTTTGACACCGCACTTGGCCCGTTCCGGGCGCGGTTGGGAGAACTCGCCAAGGGCAACAATATCAAGCTTTACGTCCGCCCCGAACATACCGTTCTGTCGGAAACCCAAGCTGCGGAAAACTCGGTGCAGGTGACGGTGTCGGAAGTCTCGTTTGAGGGTGCGTTCATCGCGGTACATAGCCAAACCGCAACCGGTCAAACCATTGTCGCCGAAGTGCGCAACGACGGCTCGGCCACGGTGCCGGAAATCGGAGCCGCCCGTTTTGCGCATTTCAACGCAAGCCATGCCTCAATCCTGCCAGATACGACCGTGGTGGCGTAAATGAGCAATATGATCCGCCGCTACGGCGCAAGTCTGACCTTGCTGATCTGCCTTCTCACCGCATTCTGGCTGTTGATGCTGGTGATCGTGCCCAACATCACGTTGCTGGAAAGCTCGTTCCGCCCCTACCTGCCCGTCACCGAAATCGGCGGCCCGAAAGACATCTACACCGCCGCCAATTACATGAAGGTCTTTAACGGCGCGATAGAGGTCTCGCCCTTCGGCTTCACGTTTCAAATCCCGGTGCATGTGCTGACCTTCTCGCTGACGCTGTTCTACTCGGTGGTGGTCACGCTGATCTGCTTCGCCTTGGCCTATCCTTTGGCCTATTTCATGGCGAAAATCCTCAACGCGCGCTCACTTCCCACCATGTTCCTGCTGCTGTTCGTGCCCTTGTGGGTGTCCGAAGTGCTGCGAGCGTTTGCGTGGTGGATGATCCTGGCGCTGAAAGGCCCGCTGTCTTGGGTGTTGTTGCAGCTGCACCTGATCGACCACGAGGTGCGCTGGATTGTCGGCTACAACGGCGTGATGATCGGTCTGGTCTACACCTATGTATTGTTCATGATCTTCCCGGTCTATAACGCGATTTCTTCGTTGGATTCCAACCAGATCGAGGCCGCCGAAGACCTCGGCGCGCCGTGGTGGCGCATCCATTGGCGTATCGTTTTGCCGCACGCCAAACCCGGCATCGCCAGCGGAGCGGTGATGGTGTTCATGCTGTCGGCAGGCTCACTTCTGGTGCCGTCGATCCTAGGCTCGACCACCTCGCAATGGTTCACCCAGACCATCCAGCAATGGATGCTGGATGCGTTGGATTGGAACACTGCCGCCGCCTACGCCTTCCTCTTGCTGCTGATGTGTACGCTTTTCGTCAGTCTGGTGATGAAGATTTTCCGCGTCAAACTGTCCGACATCGCGAATTAACGGAGGGATAATATGCACAAAATTCGCCAAACCCTCGCCCGCGTTTATGCCGGGGCCTTCATCTTCTACATGCTGCTGCCCTTGGTGATCATGTCGGCGGCGGCCTTCAACAACACCGACAAAATCCCGGCCATCGTGCCGTGGAAGGGGGCTACGACGAAATGGTTCGCAGCCCTCTGGGCCGATGACCGGATGTGGCACGCCTTCCAGAACACCATTTTCGTCGCCATCGCGGTGGCGCTGATTTCGGTGATTGTCGGCACGGCGGCGGCGATCCTGATCAATTCGGTGTCAGGCAATCTGCGCGCGGCGCTTTATGGCACGATGATCTCAACCATCCTGATCCCCGGTGCGGTGATCGGGATTTCCACCATGATCATGTGGACCAAGATCGGCAACGGTTTGGGCAGCGATTTCATCCTGTTCAATCCCGGTCTGCATCTGTCGGTGCTGGGGCAGGTCAGCTATATCGCCGCCATCGTGATGCTGCTGGTGTTGGCCCGGTTGCAAAGCTTCGATCAGGGGCTAGAGGAGGCCGCACTAGATCTGGGTGCCACACATGCCCAAGTGATGCGCCGCATCCTGCTGCCGCATCTTTATCCCGCGATCGGGGCAGGGGCGGCGGTGTCGTTCTTCCAATCGATTGAGAACTTCAACGTCACCCAGTTTACCCGGGGCGGTGCCGATACGCTGACGATCTATGTGTTCTCGAAAGTGCGCTCTGGCATTAGCCCCACTATCAACGCACTGGCATTCTTGCTGATCGTGGTCACTTTGGCGATGGCGGTGCTGTATGAGCTGAAACGCCGCCGCAACGCGAACGTCGAAGCCGCGCGTGAGGCCGAAGCCCGCCGCGCCGCAGCCTTGGAAGAAGCGATTATCTAACCAAAAGGCCCGGAGCGATCCGGGCCTTTTATTGTCTAACAGCTGACTAAGTCTCGACTCTGCCGCCAAATATCAATGCAAAACATTGATCTATGCGGTTTTTACACCATGTCTAGCGCAGACCAAAGCGGCAAACACAAGTCACTCCCAGCGGGGAAGGATTTTAAGCGTGGCGCGAGGATCGGTTTCTAACCTCGCATCACCCCAGCCACTGGCTTAGAAAAACGCCTGCAACCCGGTCACAGCCCGCCCCAAGATCAGCGCATGTACGTCATGCGTGCCCTCATAAGTGTTGACCGTTTCAAGGTTCACCATATGCCGCATGATCTGGTAATCTTCCTGAATACCGTTGCCGCCATGCATATCCCGCGCCCAACGCGCCGCGTCGAGGGCCTTGCCGCAGTTGTTGCGCTTGATGATAGAGATCATCTCAGGTGCCGCATTGGCCTCATCCAACAGCCGCCCAACCCGCAAAGACGCCTGCATCCCCAGCGAAATCTCGGTCAGCATATTCGCCAGCTTTAACTGATACAGCTGCGTCTGCGCCAAAGGCTTGCCGAACTGCTTGCGGTCCAGCCCATACTGCCGCGCCGCCCCCATGCAGAACTCGGCAGCGCCCAACACGCCCCAGGAAATCCCATAGCGCGCGCGGTTCAGACAGCCAAACGGCCCTTTCAGCCCCTCAACATGCGGCAGCAAAGCATCCTCGCCGACTTCCACATCCTTCATCACAATCTCGCCGGTGATCGAGGCCCGCAGCGACAGCTTGCCGCCAATCTTCGGAGCCGACAGCCCCTTCATGCCCTTTTCCAGCACAAATCCCTTGATCTTGCCGCCATGCGCTTCGGATTTTGCCCAAACCACGAACACATCGGCAATCGGCGCGTTGGAAATCCACATCTTCGCGCCGTTCAGCACGTAGCCATTGGCGGTTTTCTTCGCCACGGTGTTCATCCCGGCAGGGTCTGATCCCGCATCCGGCTCTGTCAAACCAAAGCAACCAATCCATTCCCCCGATGACAATTTCGGCAGATATTTCATCCGCTGCGCCTCGGTGCCGTAGGCGTAGATCGGATACATCACCAAAGACGATTGCACCGACATCATAGAGCGATAGCCCGAATCGACCCGCTCCACTTCCCGCGCGATCAAACCGTAGGCGACATATGACGCGCCCAAGCCGCCGTATTGTTCCGGCACAGTCACGCCCAACAGCCCCATCTCGCCCATCTCGCGGAAGATCGCCGGATCGGTGGATTCCTCGCGATACGCCGCAATCACCCGAGGTTGCAGCTTTTCCTGCGCATAGGCCCGCGCGCCGTCGCGCAGCATCCGCTCCTCCTCGGTCAGCTGATCCTCCATGCGGAACGGGTCTTGCCAATCAAACCGCCCCAGATCGGGCGCGTCTTTGGCTTTCAGCTTGGGTCTATCGGTCATCGCAGAACTCCTCTGGTTTTGCCGATTATATTGCACAGCCCAGCCAAAACGCCTAACGAGGTTCTGGCAACAAAACATGAGGAAACCTCATATGCTCTCGCGCCGCTATCTGCCCTCAATGCCGTCACTGCTGGCGCTGGAAGCCGTCGAGCGCTTGGGGTCCGCCTCTGCCGCAGCCGAGGAACTCAACCTGACGCAAAGTGCGATTTCACGGCAGTTGCAAGTGCTTGAGGGCCAGTTGGGCCTTGGCCTGATCATCCGCGACAAGCATCGCCTGCGGCTGACCCCCGCCGCACAAGACTATTGCCGCGAGATCCGCCGTGCCCTGCAAGCGCTGTCACAAGCCAGCCTGACGCTGCGCGCCAACCCGAACGGCGGCACGCTAAACCTCGCAATTCTGCCCGCCTTTGGCATGCATTGGCTGGCCCCCCGCCTCGCCCGTTTCGCCGCCCAACATCCTGAAGTTACCGTCAACCTCTCCACCCGCCTGCAACCCTTCGACTTTGCCATCAGCCATTTCGACGCCGCCATCCACTATGGTCGGCAGGATTGGCCCGGCGTCGATTACCTGCCACTGATGCAGGAAGACCTGCTGGCGGTAGCCTCCCCCGGCCTGCTGAAAACGCCGCTCAGCGCCGCCAATGACATTCTCTCATACCCGTTGTTGCAACTGGAAAGCCGCACCGGCGATTGGGGCCGCTGGCTGGCGCATCATGGCCACCCCAATCAACGCCCGCCCGCCATGCTGTTCGACCAATTCGCCACCATGACCCAAGGCGCGATCCACGGTCTTGGCCTCGCCCTGCTGCCGCTGTTTCTGATTAAGCGCGAACTCGCTGAGAACCGCCTGACCCCTGCCTTTGGCCCTGCCATCCCCTCGCTTGGCAGCTACTACCTTGTCTGGCCGAAAGACGCGCCGCCGCGCGCGCCGCTCGCCTCGTTCCGCAACTGGATCGCCGCCGAGCGTGACGCCTGAAATTTAGCTCTTATTGTCATCCCTTGCGCCGAAATATCCCAAGGGGGTGAGGCCGCAGGCCGAGGGGGGCGGAAGCCCCCCTTGCTTTTGATCAAATCCCTCGGCACTCTGCGCCAAACAAAGAGGCCAAACATGCAACCCAACCACATCGGCGACGTGTCTTTCTGGTATGCCGACATCGGCCTGCCGCAAACCCGCCGCCCTTGCCTGACCAAGAACACCACCGCAGATGTCGCCATCATCGGCGCGGGCTTTACCGGCCTTTGGACTGCCTATTATCTGAAAAAAGCAAATCCGGCGCTGAATGTGCTGGTGATCGAGAAAGAATTCGCAGGTTTCGGGGCTTCGGGTCGCAACGGTGGTTGGTGCATGGGCACCTTCGCGTGGAACCATGAGGCCTATGCAAAGGCCACCTCGCGCGAGGCGGTGCTTGAGATGGTCAAGGAACTCGAAACCACAGTCCCCGAAATCACCCGGATCTGCGCCGAGGAAGGCATCGACGCCGATATCATCCCGTCCGAAGAATTGATGCTGGCCACCAACCCCGCACAGCTGACGCGGATGCACGAGGCGATTGCGCAGCACAAGCTCTGGGGCAACGCTCACCGCGTTCGCGAACTCTCGCCCGCCGAGGTCAAGCAGCGCATCACCGCGCCGAACGTGCTGGGCGCGATGGTTGTCTCCGGCATGGCGCGGATTCAGCCCGCCAAACTGGTGCGCGGTCTGGCCGAGGCTTGCGAGCGGATGGGCGTGCGCATCGCCGAAGCCACCGAGGTTCTCAGCTACGACCAAGGCGAAGTGATCACCCCGCAAGCCATCATCAAAGCCCCGATCATCCTGCGCTGCACCGAAGGTTTCACCGCCACTTTGCCCGGCCATAAACGCGAATGGCTGCCGCTGAACTCAGCTCAGATCGCCACCGTGCCCTTGCCGCCCGAGGTTTGGGAGAAAATCGGCTGGCACGGCCATGAGTTGATCGGTGACATGAACAACGCCTACTGCTACTGCCAGCGCACCCGTGAGGGCCGCATCACCGTCGGCGCGCGGGGTGTGCCGTATAAATATGCCTCACAGATGGATAATAACGGCGAACCGGATGCTGAAACCATCCGCCGCCTCACCGAAACCCTGCACCAACATTTCCCCGAGGCCGCCAATTATCCCATCGACCACGCTTGGTGTGGCGTCATTGCGGTGCCGCGCGATTGGTGCGCAACCGTGGGCTTAGACCCGAAAACCGGCCTCGGCTGGGCCGGTGGCTATGTCGGCACCGGCGTGTCCACCGCCAACCTAGCGGGCCGCACCCTCGCCGATCTCGCCTTAAACCGCGATACCGCGATTGCCAAATTCCCGTGGGTCAACCGCCGCGTGCGGCAATGGGAGCCGGAACCCTTCCGCTGGTTCGGCGTGCATCTGATGTACAAACTCTTGCGCATCGCCGATCGGCGCGAAGCCAAACTCGGCATCCCACCGTCAAAATTCGCAGCCTTTGGAAACTGGCTAACGGGCCGCCACTAACAGGATCGGTATTAGGCCAGATTGGCGCGGAAAAACCCCAAGGTTCGATCCCAAGCCAAATCCGCCGCTGCCTTGTCATAGCGTGGGGTGGAATCGTTATGGAAGCCGTGGTTGACGCCGTCATAAATGAAGGCTTCATACTGCGTGCCAGCGGCCTTTAACGCCGCCTCATAGGCAGGCCAACCTGCATTTACCCGCGTATCCAACCCGGCATAATGCAGCAATAACGCGCACTTGATCTGCGCCACATCGCCCGCCGCAGGCTGCATGCCATAAAACGGCACCGCCCCGCCAAGTTCCGGATAAGCCACCGCCGCCGCGTTCGCCACGCCACCGCCATAGCAAAACCCGGTGATGCCAACCCGACCGGTGGAGCCTTCATGCGCCATCATCCACTCAATGGCCGCGAAGAAATCATTCATCAGTTTGGTCGGATCGACCTTGGATTGCAGCGCTTTACCGTCCTCGTCATTGCCCGGATAGCCGCCGACGCTGCTCAGCCCATCCGGGGCCAGCGCCAGAAAACCGGCCTTTGCCAGCCGCCGTGCCACATCCTCGATGTAAGGATTCAGCCCGCGATTTTCATGCACCACCACCACGCTGGGCAATTTCCCCACCGCCGCCGAGGGTTTCACCAGATAGCCGCGCACCTCACCATTGCCATTCGGCGAGGGATAGGTGACGTAATCCGCCAGAATATCAGGGTCATTAAAGCTGACCTGTTCAGCCAAAGCATAATTCGGTGACATGATCCCCAAAAGCGCCGCGGCAGTCAGGCCGCCCACGGTAAACTTCGCCGCCAAATCCAGAAATTCGCGCTTCGAGATCCGGCCATGCGCGTAGAAATCATAAAGCTCCAGCAACTCCGGGCTGAAATCCTTTGCGGTCATTCGGGTCATCGCGCGCTCCATGGTTGTTGTATTGAAAAACTTAGGCCACACCGCACGCCCGCCCATTCACGCTTGCGTTATCCGCATGGGCTTTGGCGGTATCGCGCCAATTTGTCTGAAATTGCCATGCTCTGCGCGCAAATATCTCAGAGAGAGCCCGCATGGCGAGGGGCTGGCCCCTCTGCGACATCAAACCCTCTCGCCCCGCCGCAAAACCTGCGCCACAGTTGCACCATGCAAATTACCAACCTGCCAAGCCCGCTCAACCGCCAACTCGCAGGCAAAAACCTGATCGTGTTCGACGGCGCATGTGTGTTTTGCTCGGCCTTCTTCCGCTTCATGCTTCGCCACGACCGCGCGCAGATATTCCACTATGCCACCGCGCAAAGCCCGCTCGGCCAAGCACTTTACACCGCCTTGAACCTGCCTCTGGTCGATTTTGAGACCAATCTCGTGATCACCCACGGCGAGATTCACCAGCGCCTCGACGCCTTCGCCGCCGCGATGGCGGAACTGCCAAGCCCATGGCACTGCGCCAGCCTCACCCGCCACCTGCCCAAAGCCCTGAAAGACGCGATCTACAAACTGATCGCCCGCAACCGCTACCGCATCTTTGGCCGCTATGACGCCTGCCTGATCCCCGACGCCGCCCTGAAAGCCCGGTTTTTAGACCTGACATGAGTCCTGCCCGCCACAGTCCACAGCTATATGCAGTATCCGTGATAAGCCCCCTAGGCGAAGGCTAGGCAATGGCGCTAGGGTCTGTGGATAACTCGGCAGGATAGCCGGGGCCGAGGCAGTCACAAATAACAAGCAAGGAGGGTGCCTATGCGCTGCCCATTCTGCGGTAACGTCGATACGCAAGTCAAGGATAGCCGCCCTGCGGAGGATCATGTTTCGATCCGCCGGCGTCGGTTTTGCCCCGCCTGCGGTGGACGCTTCACCACCTATGAACGCGTGCAGTTGCGCGATCTGGTCGTTGTCAAAACCTCTGGCAAGCGCGAGGATTTCGACCGCACCAAGTTGGAACGCTCGATCCGCATCGCGATGCAAAAGCGCCCGATTGATCCCGAACGGATTGATCAGATGATTTCCGGCATCGTGCGCCGCTTGGAATCTTTGGGCGATACCGACATCTCATCAAAAGTGATCGGTGAGATCGTGATGGAATCTTTAGCGCGCATCGACACCGTGGCCTATGTCCGGTTTGCCAGCGTTTACAAGAACTTCCAAGCCGCCGATGATTTCGACCGCTTCGTGTCCGAACTCCGCCCCGGCACCGCTGCGGACGAGTGAGCGACGCAGACCATATGGCCCATGCCCTGCGCATTGCTGAGCGGGGCTTGGGTCGCACTTGGCCGAACCCAGCTGTCGGCTGCGTGATCCTCAAGGCGGGCGTGATCCTCGGCCGAGGCTGGACGCAACCCGGTGGCCGCCCACATGCCGAGGTGATGGCGCTGCGCCAAGCCGGGTCCGCCGCGCGAGGTGCCACGGCGTATGTCACGCTGGAACCTTGCGCCCATCACGGTAAAACCGGGCCCTGTGCCGATGCTTTGATCACCGCAGGTGTGGCGCGTGTCGTCAGCGCTCTGCAAGACCCCGACCCGCGCGTATCGGGCAAAGGCCATGCCATGCTCCGCGCCACTGGCATCGAAGTCAGTGAAAACGTTCTGCAAGCCGAGGCCACCCGTGCCAACGCGGGCTTCCTGAAGCGCGTCACGCAAGGTCTGCCCTTCGTGACATTGAAACTCGCCACCACTTTGGATGGCCGCATCGCCACCGCCACGGGCGAATCGCGCTGGATCACCGGGCCAGCGTCCCGCCGCGCCGTCCACACCCTGCGGCTAAACCATGACGCGGTGCTGATAGGCTCTGGCACAGCCCGCGCCGACGACCCCGATCTGACCGTGCGTGAGCTTGGCGCAACACATCAACCGATCCGCATCGTGATGGACAGCCGCCTGAGCCACAGCCCAGACAGCCGCCTTGGCCAAACCGCAAAAACCTCCCCGGTCTGGCTGCTGCACGGCCCCAATGCCCCACAGCAAAACCGCGATGCTTGGGCAGGGCAGGGCGCGATGCTGCTGGAAATCCCCAGCGAAAATGGCACCATAAATCCCCGCGCCGCACTGCAAACCCTTGCCACCCAAGGCCTGACCCGGATCTTCTGCGAAGGCGGCGGCAGCCTCGCGGCCGCGCTGATCCGCGCCGATCTGGTAGACGATCTCGCGCTGTTCACCGCAGGCGCATTGATCGGCGGCGACGGCCAAGCCAGCCTCGCCGCCCTCAACCTCACCGCCCTGAAAGACGCTCCCCGTCTGACCCTGCGCGAAACCAAAAGCATAGGACCAGACGCTTACAGCCTCTGGTCCTTCTAGCCACTCGCTTTTTAACCATTCATCTTGGCAAAAATACTCCCGCCGGAGGCGCAGGCTTCAACCCGCGCCCCGCCGAAATCACCAACTCCCGGTATTGCCCATCGAAGCCCAAGGCTCCGCCGCAGCCAACGCCTCGCCCTTCTGCAAAATCTCGATCGAGACATTATCCGGCGAGCGCACAAACGCCATATGGCCATCGCGCGGCGGGCGGTTTATCAGCACACCATTGGCTGCCATATGCGCGCAAACTGCGTAAATATCGTCAACTTCATAGGCCAAATGCCCGAAATGCCGCGAATCCGAAGGCAGGCCACTGTCGCCATCCCAGTTATAGGTCAACTCCACCGGACAGTCCGGCTGACCGGGCGGTGCCATGAACACCAGCGTAAAGCGGCCCTTGTCATTGGTATAGCGCTTGGTCTCCTCCAGCCCCAGCAGGCGGTAAAACGCCATCGAGGCGTCAAGGTCCAGCACCCGGACCATGGTGTGCAGATATCGGATTGTCATGTCTGTCTCCTTTGTTTGCGTGCAACTTAGAGCAAGTCACCTTCAATCGGGACCATATCCTGCGGCTTTGAAGTAGTTTCTGCATTCCTGGCTATGGAATAGATCGCAGACTGCACCGACGGCGGTCCAGAGGGCTTGGTACGT